>NZ_JACBWZ010000955.1 GCF_013870595.1 Streptomyces sp. WELS2
GAGGAGGAGCTTTCCGGTCCCGGGGACGACGACGGCCGCGGCAACCTCCGCTGCTCCTCCACGGCTCCCGTCACCGTACGGGCCATCGGCGGGATGGGCCGTGGCACGGCGCGGATCACCGGTGGGACACGGCGGGCGGCCGGGCGCGCGACGGGTGAGACACCGCGGGCCTCCTCGACCAGGCGTGCCAGCTCGCTGCGCAGCCAGCCGATCTCGTCCGCGTCCTGCGCCGTCGTGATCTGCTCGGCTGTGTGCGTGGCGGGTGATCCGGGGACACCGTACCCGGGTGGCGTGGACCGGAACCGGTTCAGGTGCGCCCGCTCGTACGGGTCCTTCACGATGTCCGCGACATCGACGGGCGTGAGGAAGGCGGCCACCGCCCCGGCGCGCTCCCAGGGGCCCTCGGCCCGCCGGAGCAGGAGTCCGAGATGGCGTCCGCGCCAGTTGCGTGCCCGCAGGTCGGCTCCCGCCGCCAGCCGGCCGCGCAGTGCCTCGGGCGTACGCCCCTTGAGCAGGCGCGCGTTGTCCGCTTCGGCCGCGAACTGGCGTAGTTCCTCCACCAGGTACAGCCAGACCACGGCTCGGTAGCGGTTGAGGTAGAACGCGACGGGCACGAGCAGGCCCAAGCGGGCGAGCCGGCTGAACCGGCCGGCCGGGATCTCCATGAGGGCGGCCCCCTCCGCCGTCCCCACGACCCGCACCCGGTCCAGGAGGGACTCGGGGAAACCGTCCTGGGCGCGGACGCGCTCGATCTCCGCGCGTTCCACCCGGCGGCCCCCTCCCCCGCCCTCGTCGGGCACGGTCCGGATGCAGCCGAGTTGCACGGCGCGCTCGAAGTCGCCTCGTCCGAGCCCCAGTTCGCGCGCGGCGTGGCTCGGCTTGCAGGTGTCGGGACGGGTGGGGTGGAAAAGGTCGGCCGACATGGTCGTGCTCCCCCGTGGAGTCCTTGGCTCACGCCCTGTGCGTTCGCCGTGCACCCACCGTAGCCGGTTCTTCGCCGACTCGTTCCGGGCCTGTGGATAACTCCACGGGGGTGATGAAACTCGCAGGTCAGGCGTCCGCTTTGCGAGTTCGCTCGGGTTGCCTGGCATCGATGCCGAGGTGTTCGCCGACCCGGTTGACGAGCAGGGTCATCTCGTAGGCGATCTGACCGATGTCGGCCTCCGCCCCGGTGAGTACGCACAAACAGCTGCCGGTGCCGGCCGCGGTCACGAACAGCACGGCATCGTCGTACTCGATCATCGTCTGGCGCACCCTGCCCGCGCCGAAGTGTCGTCCCGAGCCCTTGGCCAGGCTGTGCAGTCCGGACGCCACGGCGGCCAGATGCTCGGCGTCCTCACGGCGTAGGCCCGTGCTCGCCGCGGTGACCAGCCCGTCGTTCGACAGGACCAGCGAGTGGCGGACGTGGTCCACCCGCTCGGTCAGATCGTCCAGGAGCCAGCCGAGGCCCTGGTTCTGCGCCATGTCCCTCTCCCCGTGTGATGTCTCCCCCTGGCTGGAGGAACCCTCCGCCAGCCTTCCCCACGACCGGCGTACGGGCAAGCAGGATGGGCGCATGGCAGAGAAGATGACCGATGAGGAATGGCGGGCGTTCGTCTCGGACGGCACCCGCACCGGCAAACTGTCCACCGTTCGCGCCGATGGGAGCCCCCATGTGGCCCCGGTCTGGTTTCTCCTCGACGGGGACGACCTGGTGCTCACCACCGGCAAGGACACCGTGAAGGGGCGCAATCTGACCCGTGACGGCCGGGTCGCCCTGTGCGTGGACGACGACCGTCCGCCGTTCCACTTCGTGGTCCTGAACGGCGAGGCCGAGGTGTCGGAGGATCTGGCCGAACTCCGTCAGTGGGCCACCCGGATCGCGGCCCGCTACGTGGGCGAGGACAACGCCGAGGAGTACGGCGCCCGCAACGGCGTACCGGGCGAACTCCTCGTGCGCGTCAGCATCGACAATGTGGTGGCGGTAAGGGATCTCGCGGCCTGAGCCGCGGAGGCGTGACCGGCGCCCGCGAAGGCCGGGCGGTGGTACGGAATCATGCGGAGCATGAGCGACGACCACACACATGTCCAGGAATTCTTCACCGCCCGGGCCGCCGACTGGGACAGCCGGTTCCCCGATGACGGCCCCGCCTACGCGGCAGCCGTCGCCGACCTTGGGTTGCGCGAGGGGGACCGCGTC
>NZ_JACBWZ010000956.1 GCF_013870595.1 Streptomyces sp. WELS2
GCAGCTCACCGCGGGCGGCCTGCTCATCGCGCCCGTCGCACTGCTGGCCGAGGGCGCCCCGCCCGCCCTCGACGGCCGGGCCGTGGGCGGCTACCTCTACCTCGCGCTGGCCAACACGGCCCTCGCCTACTGGCTCTGGTTCCGCGGGATCGGCCGGCTCACCGCCACCCAGGCCGGATTCCTCGGCCCGCTCTCCCCGCTGACCGCGGCGGTCGTCGGCTGGGCGGCCCTCGGCCAGGCGCTCACACCGGTGCAGACGGCGGGCATGGCGCTGGCGTTCGGGGCGACGCTCGCCGGACAGCTCGGCGGCGGCGGAAAGCCCCGACTGTTCAGGAGAACTGAAAAGAACGATCGCAAAGATTCGATGGACCTGACGCTTCCGGCCCTGCGACGGTAGGACCACCACCCCCGTCCGAGCCGACCGGAAAGGCCCCCTGTGCCCGCAGCCGCGCACCAGACCACCCCCGCCACCGCCCCCGCACCCCGCGCCACCCGCACCCGGCAGGCCGCCGCCCCCCTCCTCGGCCTGGCCTGCGCCGCGCTCGCCACGGTCGTCTGGTCCGGCAGCTTCGTCACCTCACGCGGACTGCACGACAGCGTCCCGCCCGTCCAGCACGCCTTCTGGCGGTGGGTGATCGCGCTGGTCGCCGTCGCCCCGTTCGGCGCCCGCCGGGCCTGGCGGCAACGGCACCTCTTGTGGCGGCACGCCCGCTACGTCCTCCTCGTCTCCCTCCTCGGCGTCGCCCTCTACAACACCCTCGTCAACCAGGCCGGCCTGACCACCCCGGCCGCCACCATGGGCATGATCATGGCCGCCTCGCCGGTGCTCATGGCCGTGTTCGACCGGCTGGGCGGGGTACGGCTGGGCGCGCGGCGCACCACCGGACTGCTCCTGGCCTGCGCGGGCGTCGTGCTCCTCGTGGCCGGCGGCGGTGCGGGCTTCACGCCGGGCACCCTGTGGATGCCGGCCGCCGCCTGCTGCTTCGCCGGCTACAGCGCGCTGCTGCGCCGCCGGCCGGCCGAACTCGACGGCACCGCCTTCCTGTTCACCACCTTCCTCGTCGGCACCGTGCTGCTGCTGCCCGCACAGGCCGTCAGCCTCGCCGTGCAGGGCGGCTTCGACCCCGTGCCCGGCACGGTGCTTCCCCTGCTCTACGTCGGCGTGGCCTCCTCCGCGCTCGCCTTCTTCGCCTGGAACAAGGCCATCGCCCTGATCGGCGCCACCCGCGCCGGCATCGTCTACTACCTCCAGCCGGTCTGCGTGGCCGCGCTCTCCTGGGCGCTGCTCGGCGAACACACGGGCGTCACGGGCCTGTTGTGCCTGGCGCTGATCCTGGCCGGGGTGGTGCTGGGCGCGGGCTCGCGCCGCTGACCGTGCCGTGTAGCGTGCGCGCATGAGCGAGTGGGATCTGAGGAAGCTGCGGATTCTGCGCACCCTGCGCGAACGGGGCACGGTCACCGCGACCGCCGCCGCCCTGCACATGACCCCGTCCGCGGTGTCCCAGCAGCTCACCACTCTCGCCGCCCGGCTCGGTGTGGACCTGCTGGAGGCGCACGGCCGCCGGGTCCGGCTCACCGACGCGGCCCGGCTGGTCCTCGAGCACACGGAGCCGGTGTTCGAGCAACTGGAGCGGGCGGACGCGGCCCTCGCCGCCTACGCCCACGGTGACGCCGGGGAGGTCCGCGTCGGCGCCTTCCCGACCGCCGTCCCCGCCCTGGTCGTCCCGGCCGTACGGGCCCTGCGCGACACCCACCCCCGGGTGACCGTCCGGGTCCGCGAGACGGAGGCCGCCGAGGCCTACCGGCTGCTCGCCGCGGGCGACGTGGACCTGGCCCTGTCCCTCGCCGCCGAGGCACCCAGCGCCGCCGACCCCCGCTTCACCCACGTCCCGCTGCTCGCCGACCCGCTGGACGTGGCCCTGCCCCCCGGCCACCCGCTGGCCTCGTCCCCCGGCCTGACCCTCACCGACCTCGCCGCCGAGCCCTGGATCTACGGCGGCAGCGGCCCCTGGTCCGACATCACCCGCCGCGCCTGCGAGGCGGCCGGCTTCAGCCCCCACCAGGGCCACTCGGCCTCCGGCTGGACCGCGATCCTCGCCATGGTGGAGGCGGGCATGGGGGATGCTCAGGTGCCCGACCGCCTCCCGCAGTACGGGGACAGGCGGCCTGACCAGCAAGG
>NZ_JACBWZ010000957.1 GCF_013870595.1 Streptomyces sp. WELS2
CTCCTCCAGCCGCGCCAGGTCCGGCGGAGCGGCCTGATGGCGCAGCCGGCTGAGCTCCTCCTCGCCGAGCGGCACGGACAGCCGCTCGGCGCCCTCGGGAATGGCCGCCGCCTCCTCCGGCGGCACCAGCCGCAGGTCCGGGGAGCTTTCGGATACCCCCTGGGCCTGGAGCCAGGCCCGGACCGCGGGTGTCTCCAGGCAGGCCAGGTCACCGACAGCCGTCGGCGGCACGCCGAGCGCGGCCATCGCATCGGACTTCAGCACGAGACAGGCGTCGTCGGTCATCGTCTGCTCCTCCCGTCGGAAGACTTGTCGGCACGGCACTGCTTGTACCCGCGTTCGGCGCACGTGGTCATCGCGATGCGCACCTGGTCGAAGGCCCGGACATGGTCCAGGCCGCCGCCGGGTGCCCTGTACTGCGGCAGGGCACCTCCATTCGACAAATTGGTCTAGTCCCTTTTTGGTCCAGACCATTGACCCGCCTCTGTGGGGGCGCTATCCCAGTAGTCGGCAACACCCTCCCCGCGCAAGAACTTTGGCCACCCTCTCCACACACCGGGACTGACATGAGACTCGTGCGTTCCTTCCGCGCGGCCCTCGCCGCGGCCGCCACCACGGCGGCCGCGGTGGGCCTCGCCCTCACGGGAACCGGCACCGCCGAAGCCGCGACACCCCTGCCGAACCACGTGTTCGCGCCCTACTTCGAGGCCTGGACCGGCGAGAGCCCCGCCGCCCTGTCCGCCCAGTCGGGCGCCAAGCACCTGACGATGGCGTTCCTCCAGACCGCCGCCAAGGGCTCCTGCACGCCGTACTGGAACGGCGACACGGGCATGCCGATCGCCGCCTCCACCTTCGGCGCCGACATCAAGACGATCCAGGCGAACGGGGGCGACGTCATCCCCTCGTTCGGCGGGTACACGGCCGACACCACCGGCACCGAGATCGCCGACAGCTGCACCGACGTCCAGCAGATCGCCGCCGCGTACGAGAAGGTCATCACCACCTACGACATCTCGCGGCTCGACATGGACATCGAGGTCGACTCGCTCGACAACTCCGCGGGCATCGACCGCCGCAACAAGGCCATCAAGCTGGTCCAGGACTGGGCGGCCGCCAACGGGCGCAAGGTGGAGATCTCCTACACCCTGCCGACCACCACGCACGGCCCCGCGGAGAACGGCGAGGCGCTGCTGCGCAACGCGGTGAGCAACGGCACCCGGGTCGACGTCGTGAACCTCATGACGTTCGACTACTACGACAACCAGCCCCACGACATGGCGAAGGACACCCAGACCGCCGCCCAGGGCCTGTACGACCTGCTCGCCCAGCTGTATCCGGCCAAGACCCCGGCCCAGCTGTGGAACATGGTCGGTGTCACCGAGATGCCGGGCGTCGACGACTTCGGCAAGGCGGAGACCTTCACCCTGGCCAACGCCCGGACCGTGTACGACTGGGCGGTCGCCAAGGGCATCAACACCCTGTCCTTCTGGGCGTTGCAGCGGGACAACGGCGGCTGTGCGGGCGGCGGGGCCGCGGACAACTGCTCGGGCATCGAACAGAACACGTGGGACTTCACGCGCATCTTCGCGCCGTTCACCGGTGGCGGTGCCCCCGCGCCGGCCAACGACTTCTCCGTGGCGCTCAGCCCGGCCTCCGGGTCCGTGACGGCCGGCCAGTCCGCGACGGCCGCCGTGAAGACGGCCGTGACGAAGGGCGCGGCCCAGGACGTGAAGCTGAGCGTCAGCGGCGCCCCGGCGGGTGTCACCGCCTCCCTCAGCCCCGCCTCGGTCACCGCGGGCGGCTCCTCCACGCTCACCCTGGCCACCACCTCGGCCGCGGCGTCGGGCACGTACACGGTCACCGTGACCGGCACGGGCGCCTCGGGCAGCCACTCGGCGACCTACTCCCTGACCGTCACCGGCGGCTCCGGGAACCAGTGCACGGCCGCCCCGTGGGCCAAGGACGCGGTGTACACCGGCGGCCAGCAGGTCTCGTACAAGGGTCACCTCTGGAAGGCCAAGTGGTGGACGACGGGCGAGGAGCCCGGCACCACCGGCCAGTGGGGCGTCTGGCAGGACCTCGGCGCCTGCTGAACCACACCGCCACACCGCCGCCCCGGGCGCCGGGACGGCACGGGATCGGCAACCGGCGGCCCTGCTGCTGCTGCTGTACCAGC
>NZ_JACBWZ010000958.1 GCF_013870595.1 Streptomyces sp. WELS2
TGAGCCACTCCAGGATGGTCTGCCGTATCCGGCCCGTGGGAGTCCCCGGCGAAGTCACCGTCATCCGTCCGCCTCCCGTCCCCGGCCTCCTCGTACGCAGTGTTCCCACTGTGGCCCGGGCGACGCCGCCGCGTCCGGGACTCGGCGGCCGTTGTCCGGTAAGGAACGGCCCCGTTCCCGGGGAGGGGTGTAACGCCCCAGGCCCGTGGCGGGGGCCCGGTCGCCGCGCCGCGACCGGGCCCCGTGCCGGTGGCTCAGCGGTGGCCGAACCACGTCATGGAGGAGAGCGCCTTGTCGTCGTAACCGAACAGGGCCTGGTTCTCCCAGCCGTTGCCGGAGGCGGCGTCCGCCGGGTCCCAGCCGTTGCCGGGGACGGCGGTCCAGGTGGCCTCCCAGTAGAAGACGCCGAGACCGCGGCCGTTCGGGACGGCCTCCACGATGCTCGCCACGTCGTTCAGCCACTTGGTCTGGCCGGCCACGGTCGCCGGGTAGCCGGGAACGAGTTCGCCGGTGGTGTCGATCTGGTTGGTGAGCGCGTCGTCGCTGTCGAGCCGGAAGGGATAGGCCGTCTCGGCGACGAACACCGGCTTGCCGTAGCGGGCGGCCGCGTCGTCCAGGGTGGTCTGGAAGTCGGAGAGCGCGCCGTGCCAGTAGCCGTAGTAGGACAGGCCGATCACGTCGAACTTGACGCCGTTGGCCACCGCGTTGTCGAACCACCACTCGGTGCCGGCCTTGTCCCCGCCCTTGGCGAGGTGCAGCGCGACGAGGGTGGACGGGTTGACCGCCTTGACGGCGCTGTAGCCGGAGTTGATCAACCCGGCGAGCTGGGTCCAGTTGTCCGTTGATCCCTCGGACCACAGCATGCCGCCATTGATCTCATTGCCCACCTGGACCATGTCGGCGGTGGTGCCTTGAGCCTTCAAGGCGTTCAACACGTCGTACGTGTGGTTGTACACGTCGGTCTTGAGTTGACTGTATGTGTGGCCCGACCACGCGGCCGGCTTCGTCTGGGCGCCCGGATCGGCCCAGGTGTCCGAGTAGTGGAAGTCGACCAGCAGGTTCATGCCCTGCGCCTTGACGCGCTTGGCCATCGCCAGGACGTGCGCCTTGTCGTTGAAGCCGTCGGCGGGGTTCACCCACACCTTCAGGCGCGCGTAGTTCATGCCGTACGACTTGAGGATGGGCAGGGCGTCGCCGGCGGTGCCCGAACTCGTCCGGTAGACGCCGCCCTTGGCCTCGCTCTTGGCGAGGGAGGAGATGTCGGCGCCATGGATGGAGGTGCCGGTGGTGCCGGAGGTGAGGGTCAGATCGTCGACATTGATCCAGTTGCCCGCGTTCGCGTCACTGTTGATGCTGATGGTGCACTGGTTGTTGGTCACATTGACCGGCGTGACGATCCGGATCCATCCACTGGACGAGATCGGCAGATCCGTGCGCTGCTCGGCGCCTCCGCAGTTCTTGAGCGCTATGTACGCGGCCTTCTGTCCACCGCTGGACCGCACCCACGCGGTCAGCTTGTAGTTGCCGTTGGCGAGCCCGGACAGGTACTGGTAGGTCTCCACCTTGTAGGCGGACGCCGAGTAGTGGCTGAGGCGGTAGCTCCCGGCGTGGCCGCCGGCCTCGGTGTAGGAGGCGCCGGTGTCGCCGTATTCGGACCAGCCGGCGGGCACGGCCACGCCCGCGCCGTCGGATTCGAAGCCGCCGTTGGTCAGCGTGCTCGCGGCCTGGGCGGTCTGGGCGGGCAGGGCGGTGAGGGCGAGCCCGGCCGCGAGCGGCGGCAGCAGGGCGGTGATGGTGCGTCTGGGATGGAACTTCATCGTCCGTCGTCCCTTCGACGTAACTGGGGAGAGACTCCTCCCGCGGTGGGCCGGAGGAGGCCCCCTCCGCCCGCGGCTCCCACGGCTCACGCGGGCGGAGGGGAGTCGGCTCAGCCGTCGAGTCGTACGACCCGGACGGCTCCCGCCGGGACCGCCAGGCGGCCCGCGGCGCGTTCGCCCGTCAGCAGCTCGGTGCCGGGCGAGGCCAGCGGCACCTTGGTGTCGCCGGCGGTGTGGTTGATTACGAAGAGGAAGGTGCCCGACTCGCCGCTGCGGCGCACGACCTCGACGTCGCGGGGCAGTTCGGCGCGCGGGGCGAGTCCGGCGTCGTCGGCCGCCCGGCCGAGGAGCG
>NZ_JACBWZ010000959.1 GCF_013870595.1 Streptomyces sp. WELS2
TGCGCTCGTCGTTCGCCCCCGGGGACGCCCGCACGCTGCGCGCCGATGGCCCCGGCTGGTCGCTCGTGGCCCGCACCGACGACATCGCGTTCGTCCTGCTCGACGACGAGCCCGGCGAGGTCCATCCGGTGGGCCGCGGTCCCGAACTGCCGGGCCTGCTGGAAGCGCTCGACAAGATGGCCGTACGTCCGCTGTGAGACCCGCCAGCCGTATGGCACCTGCCGGTCCCGGGAGCACCCGGCCCCGCGCGAAGGCGCGGCACCCTGTGGCACCTGCCGGCCGCTACGGACGCCCCGCCCGCCGGCCGCCCGTCGCGCGCCGGTGCCTCAGTGGCCGAGTTCCTTGCGGGCGACCCGGCGAACCCTGCGCCGCTGCGAGGGGTCCAGGGCGAGGTACGCGACGACCGGCACTCCGACCACGATCAGGAACGCCGCCCACCAAGGCAGCCATATCAGCAGGATCAGCCCGACCGCCACGCCCCCTGCGGCGATCTTCGCGTTCTTGGACATGAGCGTCGCCTCCTTCGCGGCCGCTGCCGCTCTCCGCTCTGGAAAACGACCTCCCGCTCCCGGCCGTTCCGGCCCCGGACCCTGACTCATCCCTGAGACACACCCCTAGTGGCTCTCCCGGTGTTCCGGCCAGGGCCCCTTCGAACAGGTGGTTCGGCGCTCGTACCCGCATTTCCGATGAGCGGCGGTCGCCGGGCCGGTCCGATGAGCCGCGGACGTCGGCCGTTCACCCGCCTGTCGCGCGGTGTTCCTCCAGGCGCCCGATCGTGGCCGCTGCCAACGACCTTGCTCCCAGGAGGCCCGATGTCCCCGACCGCCGCACGTCGCCGCGTCCCCCGTACCGTCGCCACCGGCCTGCCCCTGGCCCTGGCCGCCGTCCTCGTGGCCGCGGGAACGGCCGGGGCGGCGCCGCCCAAGGAGGCCCGTGTCGTCCGCACGGCGACGCTCGGCGAGATCCCGCTCGGCGCGTTCAGCAACGCGCTGCTGCCGGGAAGCGTGGCCGACGACCACGGCGTGCGGCTCGGCGGCATCGGCAGCGACATCTACCCGGCGGGCCGCAAGGGCGAGTACTGGACGGTGACCGACCGCGGGCCCAACGGCCAGATCAAGGTGGACGGCAAGAAGCGCCGTACCTTCCCGGTGCCGGGCTTCGATCCCGCGATCGTGAGAATCCGGGTCTCCAGGGACACCGTGGAGGTCCTCGACGCGATACCGGTCACCACCTCCTCGGGGAAGGCCGTCACCGGGCTGCCCGACCAGCGGGGCCGGGACGAGGCGCCGTACACCTACGACGCGAGGACACCGCTTTCCCACAACCCGAACGGCCTGGACACCGAGGGCATCGTACGGGCCGGGGACGGCAGCTTCTGGCTCGTGGACGAGTACGGGCCGTCCCTCGTGCACGTCTCCGCGCGCGGCAGGGTGCTGGTCCGCTACGTACCCGAGGGGCTGGCCCTGACCGGTACGGACTACCCGGTGGTGGAGGCGCTGCCGTCGGTTCTGCTGCACCGCAAGACCAACCGGGGGTTCGAGGGGCTGGCGCAGCTTCCCGGCGGTGACCTCGTGATGGCGCTGCAGAGCCCGCTCTCCCTGCCGGACGCGGACGCGGGCGACGCCTCGCGCACCACCCGACTGCTGCGCTTCTCGCCGCGCGAGGAGGCCGTCACGGCCGAGTACGCCTACCGTTTCGACCCGGTCGGCATGGTCGACCCGGGCGAGGACGACACCTCGGAGCTGAAGATCTCCTCGGTGGTGGCGGTGGGCCGCGACCGGCTGCTCGTCGAGGAACGCACCGACAAGTCCGCCCGGCTGCAGTTGGTCGGGCTGGGGCGCGGGGCGGACATCCTGGGCGGCCCGTGGGACGACGACGCCACGTCCCCGTCGCTGGAGCAGCTGGACGATCCGGCGTCCGCGGGCGTGCCGGTGCTGTCCAAGCGGCTCGTGGTGGACCTGGGCCGGGTCGCCGGGGTGCCCGGGAAGATCGAGGGCATCGCGCGCGTGGACGACCACACGCTCGCGCTCGTCAACGACAACGACTTCGGGATGACCGACGGGGAAGGTGCGTTCGACGCCCGGGGACGCCTGGTCGACAGCGGTGTCAAGACGACGGTGGTGTACGTCCGTCTGCCCGAGAAGCTGTGACGGTCGCGGGC
>NZ_JACBWZ010000096.1 GCF_013870595.1 Streptomyces sp. WELS2
GCCGGTGGCGCGCCCCCGGTCGCGCTCCAGTGGTACAGCGTCATCGCCACGCTGGTGGCGAGGTTGTAGCTGGAGACCTGGGGGCGCATCGGCAGGCGCAGCAGGTGGTCGGCGCGGGCGCGCACCCGGTCCGACAGGCCGGTGCGCTCCGAGCCGAAGGCCAGGACGGCGTCGTCCGGCAGCCGCATGCCACGGATGTCCTCGCCCTCCGGGTCGAGCGCGAACAGCGGCCCGGCGGGCAGGTCGTCGGGGTCCAGCCGTTCCACGGCGGTCGCGAAGTGCAGGCCCGCGCCGCCGCGGACCACGGTGGGGTGCCAGGGGTCGAGCGTGCCCGTGGTGACCACGCCGGTCGCCCCGAACCCGGCGGCGAGCCGGATCACGGCGCCCGCGTTGCCCAGGTTGCGCGGGTTGTCCAGGACCACGACGGGGGCGGTGCGGGGCGTGCGGGCCAGCGCGCGCAGATTCGCCGCGTGGGAGGGCCGTACGGCGAGGGCGGCCACACCGGTCGGATGCGGGCGCGGGACGAGGGCGGCGTACTCCGGCCCGGACACCTCCGTCAGCAGGGCCTCCAAGGCGTCGCGGACGTCCCCGGCCAGCTCCTCGGCGAGGGCCAGCGCGGCTCCCCGGTCGGTGGTGACCGCGACCGGCACCTCGGCGCCGAAGCGCAGCGCGTGCTTGAGGGCGTGGAAACCGTCGAGCAGGACGGCGCCCCCGGCGTGCGCGCGCCAGCGGCTCAGCGGGTCGGTCATGCGGTGAACCCTACGTGGTCGGCCGTGCTCTGCTCCGTGGGCCGCTGCGCCGGGACCGCGCGGCGGGTGCTCCCGGTCAGCCGCCCCCGCGCGCGTGCCGCCAGGTCGCCGAGCCGGCGCAGGAAGGACGTCGGCAGGAACACCGCGTCGGCGGCGATCATCGCCAGCGAGAAGAACGGCAGCCCGAGGACGACCGCGATCACCGCGTGCTCGGCCATCATCACCACCAGCAGGACGTTCTTGACCCGCCGGTTGAACAGGGTGAACGGAAAGGCGACCTGCACCACGACCGTCCCGTAGGCCACGACCATCATGATCGTGCCGCTGGAGGACATCAGGTCCGCCAGCCCGGGCCAGGGCGAGAAGTAGTCCAGGTGGAGGGGGTAGTAGACGGCGGTGCCGTCCTGCCAGCGCGAGCCCTGGACCTTGTACCAGCCGGCCGTGGCGTAGATCAGGCACGCCTCGGCCATGATCACGCCCAGGGCGCCGTTGTGCAGGACGTTGGCGACGACGTCCAGCAGCATCCGGGGCTCCCGCCAGGCCGCCCGGCGCTCGACGGCCCCCCACAGGCCGAGTCCCGCCCAGGCCGTCCACAGCAGCGCCGGGATCAGCCAGCCGTTGTCGAACCGCCCGGTCACCGTCACCGTGGCGAGCGCCAGGCCGAGCACCGCCCACAGCACCGGTCCCACCAGATCGGCGGGCACCCGCTCGCCACGCGCGCGTGCCGCCGCCGCGCGGGCCGTGCGGCGGGCGTCGAGGGACCACACCTGTCCGCAGCGCGTGAACACCAGGTAGATCGACATCAGGTGCAGGACGTTGTCACCGCCGTCGCCGACGAAGACACTGCGGTTCTGCAGCGACAGCACGCCCACCATGAACAGCAGGGATGCGGTCCGGGTGCGCCAGCCGAGCACCAGGGCCGCGGAGGCGAGGACGGCCAGCGCGTAGCAGATCTCGAACCAGAGCTGCCCGTCGGACCACAGCAGCGCCGTGAAGGCGTGGTTGTCGGCGGTCAGCTGCTTGGCGAGGTTCCAGCCCCACGGTCCGGAGGGACCGTACAGCTCCTGGCGGTGGGGGAACTCGCGCAGCAGGAACAGCAGCCAGGTCCCGGCGAACCCGATCCGGATCACGGCGCTCTGGTACGGCCCGAGGGCCGCGCCGGTGACCTGGTCGACACCGCGCGACAGCGTCGGGGAGGGACGGTTCACCGCACACCTCCCGCGGCCTCGTCGGACGTCACGGACCACCAGGGCAGCAGGCGGTAGACGGGTTTGTCGGACACGCGCTCACGGCTCCAGGGCGGCGGCTGCACATTGGTGGTGCTGGAACGGACCTGCACACGCCGGATCACGCCGTCCCGGCTCGCCGGATCGCTCCGGTACAGGCGCATCACCACGATCCGGCGCAGGTACTGCTCGGACAGCGAGCCGCGCAGGCCGATGGCGCGGTTGTCGGCACCGTGGGTGGCGGCGAAGAAGTCCCAGGCCCGGCGCAGTTCGTTCTGCTGGGTGTGGCTCGGCGCCGGATTGCCGTCGATGGCGGCGCCGTCCTGGGCGGACAGGTCGGTCCACCCGGTGGTGAGCAGCCCGCCGTCGCGCGTCCGCACCTCGGCGCGGACCTGTACGGCGATGTTCTGCTGGAGCGGGTTCGGCGCGAACAGCTTCCAGTTCTGCTCGAACTCGGGGTACACCCAGTCCTCTATCGCCTTGCCGTGCTGCTTCGTCACGGTGTTGGAGGGCGCGAGGCTGAGGAACACCATCAGCAGATGCACACCGGCGGCCACGGCGACCACGGCGAGCGCCAGGGCGGCGACGACCTGGTAGCCGGGCGAGAGAGCGGCCACGCCGGTACGGGGCCGGGGCGCGCTCTGGCCGGTACGCGTCCCGGCCCCGGAGGCGGCGACACCGGCGATGGGCTCGGACGCGGACACGGGGGTATGGGGGTCGGACGCGGGCGTGGGCGCGGCGGTACGGGGCCCGGACGTGGGCGCGGCGGTACGGGGCCCGGACGTGGGCGCCGCGGTACGGGGCTCGGACGTGGCGGCCGGTGGCGGGACCGGCCGTGGTGGCTGTTCCGGGAGACGCGTCCCGGGCGGCCCGTCGGGAGCCTGCGGTTCCCGCGAGTCCTCGTCGTACGCGTCCATTGGGTCCCGTCCCCCGTCTCGGCTCATTCTCGTCGGCCCGGTCGTTCCGCTCGGTCTCGTCCGCCCGGCGTCGGCCGGGCGGGGGCAGCCGCCGGCGCCGGGTTCGTCACAGGCGCCGTGTGCCGCACGAGCACCGCTCTCGGCGCCCGCACGGAACGGTACTCAGCCGGGGGCACCGGGCGCAGCCCCGGGTACGAACCGAGACCGTGGCCCACACCACGGGGCGCAACGGGGGACCAAGGCGGACAGGCTCCGGCGCTTCGGCCGACACCGTGACCGGCACTGCCGGCCACCGCACCGCCACCGCCCCTGTCCGCCGCCACCACACATCCCCTCCGCCACCGCCCCTGCCCACCCAGCCCCCGCGTCCTCGCCTTCACCCGCCGGAGCACGCCCCCCGTCCCAGCCTTTCGCGGTGCCTCCCACCCCCACTCCGACCAGCCCGCCCACCGCCTCACCGCACGCTGTCCACAGGTCGCGCGGGGAGTTTTCCACAGCGGTTGACACCCCGTGGCGGCCCGGCACACCATGGATTGCGCACGGACCGAACGATCGGTCGGGACGGGTGGCAAGGACAGTGTTCATCGCAGAGCCGAGGTCAGGGGGACCGCATGGCCACAGCAGCCGCGCAGCGCACGGCCCGTACCGGGACGGACGGCGCGCCGGACACCGCCGACACGACGGCCTACCAGCGCGCCTTCGACGCGGCCGTGGCCGCCGACGAGCGCATCGAACCGCGTGACTGGATGCCGGATGCCTACCGCGCGACCCTGGTCCGGCAGATCGCCCAGCACGCGCATTCCGAGATCATCGGCATGCAGCCGGAGGCCAACTGGATCACCCGCGCGCCCTCCCTGCGCCGCAAGGCGATCCTGATGGCCAAGGTCCAGGACGAGGCCGGCCACGGCCTGTACCTGTACAGCGCGGCCGAGACGCTCGGCACCAGCCGTGACGAGCTGCTGGACAAACTGCACACCGGCCGCCAGAAGTACTCCTCGATCTTCAACTACCCGACCCTGACCTGGGCCGACGTCGGAGCGATCGGCTGGCTGGTGGACGGCGCCGCGATCACCAACCAGGTCCCCCTGTGCCGCTGCTCCTACGGCCCGTACGCCCGCGCGATGGTCCGGATCTGCAAGGAGGAGTCCTTCCACCAGCGCCAGGGTTACGAACTGCTGCTGGCCCTCAGCAAGGGCACTCCGGAGCAGCACGCCATGGCCCAGGACGCGGTGGACCGCTGGTGGTGGCCGTCGCTGATGATGTTCGGCCCGCCCGACGACGAGTCCCAGCACTCCGCGCAGTCGATGGAGTGGAAGATCAAGCGCCACTCCAACGACGAGCTGCGCCAGCGCTTCGTGGACATCTGCGTCCCCCAGGCCGAGTCCCTGGGCCTCACCCTCCCCGACCCGGAACTGCGGTGGAACGAGGAGCGGGGGCACTACGACTTCGGCCCGATCGACTGGACGGAGTTCTGGGAGGTCCTCAAGGGCAACGGCCCCTGCAACGAACAGCGCATCACCCAGCGCAGGCGCGCCCACGACGAGGGCGCGTGGGTACGGGAAGCCGCCGCGGCCCACGCGGCCAAGCACACCGGCGACACCGGTGGGACGGGAGCGACGCGAGCATGAGCACCACCGACTGGCCCCTGTGGGAGGTCTTCGTCCGCTCGCGGCGCGGCCTGTCCCACACCCACGCCGGCAGCCTGCACGCGCCCGACGCCGAGCTCGCCCTGCGCAACGCCCGCGACCTGTACACCCGGCGCGGCGAGGGAGTCTCCATCTGGGTCGTCCCGGCCGCCGCCATAACCGCCTCCTCGCCGGACGAGAAGGACCCCTTCTTCGAGCCGGCCGCCGACAAGCCCTACCGGCACCCGACCTTCTACGAGATCCCGGAAGGGGTGAAGCACCTGTGACCGCCACCGGCCCCGCCACCGTCCCGGTGACCGCCGCGCTCGCCCTCGGCGACGACGCCCTGGTGCTGTCCCACCGCCTCGGGGAATGGGCGGGGCACGCCCCCGTCCTGGAGGAGGAGGTCGCCCTCGCCAACATCGCCCTGGACCTGCTCGGTCAGGCCCGGGTGCTGCTGTCGCTGGCCGGCGACGAGGACGAACTGGCCTACCTGCGCGAGGAACGGGCCTTCCGCAATCTCCAGCTGGTCGAGCAGCCGAACGGCGACTTCGCGCACACCATCGCCCGCCAGCTGTACTTCTCCACGTACCAGCAGCTGCTCTACACCGACCTCGCCACGGGCGACGGCCCGTTCGCGCCGCTGGCCGCGAAGGCGGTGAAGGAGGTTGCCTACCACCGCGACCACGCCGAGCTGTGGACGCTCCGGCTGGGCGACGGCACGGAGACCAGCCATGAGCGGATGGCCCGGGCGTGCGCCGCGCTGTGGCGGTACACCGGGGAGATGTTCCAGCCGGTCGAGGGCCTGGCCGCCGACTGGGCGCGACTGGAGGAGCGGTGGCTGGAGTCCATCGCGGATGTGCTGACCCGTGCCACCCTCACCCTCCCCGAGGGCCCGCGCACCGGTGCCTGGTCGGCGGGGGCCGGCCGGCAGGGCCTGCACACCGAGCCGTTCGGCCGGATGCTCGCCGAGATGCAGCACCTGCACCGCAGCCACCCGGGGGCGACATGGTGACCGGCACCGCCCTGGAGGCGGAACTGCTGGAGCTGGCCGGGGCGGTGCCCGATCCCGAGCTGCCCGTGCTCACGCTGCGGGAGCTGGGCGTACTCCGCGGGGTGCACGTCCACGGCACGGGCGCGGTGGAGGTCGATCTCACCCCCACCTACACCGGCTGCCCCGCCATCGAGGCGATGAGCGTCGACATAGAGCGGGTGCTGCGCGCCCACGGCATGCGCGAGGTCACCGTCCGCACGGTGCTCAGCCCCGCCTGGTCGACCGACGACATCACTCCCGAAGGCCGCGCCAAGCTCCGGGAGTTCGGCATCGCACCGCCCCGCACCCGACGAGCCGCCGGCCCGGTGCCACTGCCCCTGGGCCCGACCCGCACACGGACCACAGCCACAGCCACAGCCACCGATACGGCTACGGACGCGGACACGGGCACGAGCGCGGGTGCGCCCCCGCACCCGGAGACCGGCACCGAACCGGTCCGCTGCCCGCATTGCGGTTCGGCCGGCACCGAACTGCTGAGCCGGTTCTCCTCCACCGCGTGCAAGGCGCTGCGCCGGTGCCTGGACTGCCGCGAACCGTTCGACCACTTCAAGGAGTTGTGATGGCACGCTTCCACCCGCTCCCGGTGGCCGCGGTCGACCGGCTCACGGACGACTCCGTCGCCCTCACCCTCACCGTCCCGCCCGGACTGCGCGAGCAGTACCGGCACGCGCCGGGCCAGCACCTCACGCTGCGCCGCCGGGCGGACGGCACGGAGATCCGCCGCACCTACTCGATCTGCTCCCCCGCCCCCGACCCGGCCGGCGAGGGACCGGCCACCCTGCGGGTGGGGGTTCGGCTGGTGGAGGGCGGGGCCTTCTCCACGTACGCGCTGAAGGAGATCAACGTCGGGGACGAACTGGACGTGATGACCCCGGCGGGCCGCTTCACGCTGGACCCGGCTCCGGGGCGGTACGCGGCGGTGGTCGGCGGCAGCGGCATCACCCCGGTGCTGTCCATCGTCGCCACGCTGCTGGCGCGCGAACCACGGGCCCGGTTCTGTCTGATACGCAGCGACCGGACGGCCGCCTCGACGATGTTCCTGGAGGAGGTCGCCGATCTGAAGGACCGCTACCCCGAGCGGCTTCAGCTGGTGACCGTGCTCTCCCGGGAGGAGCAGCAGGCGGGCCTGCCGTCGGGCCGGCTCGACCGGGAACGGCTCACGGGGCTGCTGCCCGCGCTGCTGCCGGTGGAGGAGGTGGCGGGCTGGTTCCTGTGCGGTCCGTACGGGCTGGTGGAGGGCGCCGAACGGGCCCTGCGCGACCTGGGCGTGGCACGCGACCGGATCCACCAGGAGATCTTCCACGTGGACGCGGGCTCGGCCCCCGCGGCGACGGCGGCGGCTCCCGCGCACAGCACCGTCACCGCGCGGCTGGACGGTCGCGGCGGCACCTGGCCGGTACAGGAGGGCGAGTCGCTGCTGGAGACGGTGCTGCGCAACCGGCCCGACGCGCCCTACGCCTGCAAGGGCGGGGTGTGCGGGACGTGCCGGGCCTTCCTGGTCGCGGGCGAGGTGCGCATGGACCGCAACTTCGCACTGGAGACGGAGGAGACGGAAGCCGGGTATGTGCTGGCCTGCCAGTCGCATCCGCTGACGGAAAGGGTGGAACTGGACTTCGACCGCTGACGAGCCGGCCCCGCTGCACCGCTGCCACGCCTGGGCCAAGCACCTGGAACCGGCGCCCGGCCCCGCGGCGGCGTACGAGGAGCGGCTCGGGGACCTGCCGGCCGCCCCGGCCGCCCATCCGCTCGGCTCACCGAAAGGTCCCGCCAGAGGACGGCGGAACCCGCCGGACGGCTAGGCGACGAAGCCGGGGGTGCCGTCGTCGGTGACGACCGGGCGGCCGGCCCGCTGCCAGTCCTGCATGCCGCCGTCGACGTTCACCGCGTCGACGCCCTGCTGGACCAGGTACATGGTGACCTGGGCCGAGCGGCCGCCCGAGCGGCAGATGACGTGGACGCGGCCGTCCTGCGGGGCGGCCTCGGTCAGCTCGCCGTAGCGGGCCACGAAATCGCTGAGAGGGATGTGCAGCGCCCCCTCGGCGTGGCCCGCCTGCCACTCTTCGTCCTCGCGGACATCCAGCAGAAAGGCACCGTCCTTCACGTCCGTCACCTGGACCGTGGGCACACCAGCTCCGAAATTCATGGCTCCGACGCTACCCGAACCCCGGCTCGGCCCCGTCCTGTCCCAGCAGTCCGGCCAGTTCGGCCTCCCGCTGGGCGATGTCGGCGCGCAGCCGGCCGGCGATCTCGTCCAGCAGCCCGTCCGGATCGTCCGGGGCGAGCCGGAGCAGCCCGGCGATCGCGCCTTCCTCCAGCTCGCGGGCGACCAGGGTGATCAGTTCCTTGCGCTGGGCGAGCCATTCGAGGCGGGCGTACAGCTCCTCGGCGGGGCTCGGCCGGCGTTCGGGCGGCACCGGACCGGCGGCCCACTCGGCGGCCAGCTCCGTGAGCAGGGTCTCGTCACCACGGGCGTAGGCGGCGTTGACCCGGCTGAGGAACTCCTCGCGCCGCTTGCGCTCCGCTTCCTCCTGGGCCAGGTCGGGGTGGGCCTTGCGGGCGAGGTCGCGGTAGAGCTTGCGGGCCTGCTCGCTGGGGCGCACGCGCTGCGGGGGCCGTACCGCCTGGCCGGTGAGCATGGCGGTGGCCTCCGGGAACAGGCCGTCGCCGTCCATCCAGCCGTGCAGCAGCTCCTCCACGTCCGGCAGCGGCATCACCCGGGCGCGGGCCTCGGCGGCACGGCGGACGTCCTCGGGGTCGCCGGTGCGGGCGGCCCGCGCCTCGGCGATCTGCGCGTCCAGTTCCTCGATCCGGGCGTACAGCGGGCCGAGCCGCTGGTCGTGCAGGCGGGAGAAGTTCTCCACCTCGACGCGGAACGTCTCCACGGCGATCTCGTACTCGATCAGCGCCTGCTCGGCGGCCCGGACGGCCTGCTCCAGCCGCTCCTCGGGGCGCGGCGCCTGGGCCTGGCCGGCTTCGGGGGTGGTCACGCGTTCAGCGTATCGCTGCCGGGCGCCGCGCCGGGCCTGGCCGGGGGCTGGATGGGCCTGCCAGGCTTGGGGCCGGCCTCGGGGCCGGGCCGGTCCTCGTGCCCGAAGGGCACCGCCCCGCCCTGGCACTCGTCCCGTACGGGCTCAAATCCCCGTCTCCGCCGCGATGCGGCCCGTTCGGATGGCGGTCAGGAGGTGGGCGTGGTCGGCTTCGGTGCGGTCGGCGTAGGCGACGGCGAACTCGGCGACGGCCTCGTCGAGTTCCTCGTTCTTGCCGCAGTAGCCGGAGATCAGCCACGGGTCGACGCTGTGGGAGTGGGCGCGGGCCAGCAGCGCGCCGGTCATCCGGCCGTAGTCGTCGAGCTGGTCGGCGGGGAGGGCGGCCGGGTCGACGCTGCCCTTGCGGTTGCGGAACTGCCGCACCTGGTACGGGCGCCCCTCGACGGTGGTCCAGCCCAGCAGGATGTCGCTGACCACCTGCATCCGCTGCTGGCCGAGGACCACCCGGCGGCCCTCGTGCGCCACCGGCCGCACCGGGAAACCTGCCGTGGCCAGGTGTGGGACGAGCGTGGAGGGGCGGGCCTCCTTCACCTGGAGGATCAGCGGCTCCCCGCGGTGGTCGAGCAGCAGGACGACGTAGGACCGGGTGCCGACGCTGCCGGTGCCGACCACCCGGAAGGCCACGTCGTGCACGGCGTGCCGGGCGAGCAGCGGACGGCGGTCCTCGCCGATCGTGCCGACGTACTCCTCCAGGGCCAGGGCGACCGCCGCGGCCTCGGTGTCCGGGATGTCACGCAGCACCGGCGGGGCGGGCACGAACCGGCGTCCGCCGCCCTCGACGGGCTCCGTGGACTTCGCCGCGAACCGGCCGCTGGTGTTGGACCGGGCCTTCTCCGAGACCCGCCGGAGGGTGCCGAGCAGGTCGTGGGCGTCGGTGTGGGAGACCAGTTCCTCGTCCGCGATGGCGTTCCACGCGTCGAGCGCGGGAAGCCTGGCGAGCAGCCGCATGGTGCGGCGGTAGGCGCCGGCCGCGTCGCGGGCCGCCGCACGGCAGGTGTCCTCGTCGGCGCCCGTCTCCCGCCCCGCCAGCACCAGGGAGGCCGCGAGCCGCTTCAGGTCCCACTCCCAGGGGCCGTGCGCTGTCTCGTCGAAGTCGTTGAGGTCGATGACGAGGTCGCCGCGGGCGTCGCCGTACAGGCCGAAGTTGCCCGCGTGCGCGTCGCCGCATATCTGGGTGGCGATCCCGGTCACGGGGGTGCGGGCCAGGTCGTACGCCATGAGCCCGGCCGAGCCGCGCAGGAAGGCGAACGGCCCGGCCGCCATCCGGCCCACGCGCAGCGGGATCAGCTCCGGGATGCGGCCGGCGTTGGACTCCCGGACCGCGGTCACCGCGTCGGGGCGGCCGGCGTCCGCGTCGAGCGTGCCGTGAGCGGACCGCGGCACACTCCGCCGCAAGGCCTTGCCCTCCTTTTTCGGCGAACCGTGCGCACCCGGCCCCTCCGCCTCGCCCGGCTCCCCCTGCGGCGGCCAGGGGGCGAACCCCCGTACCCGGGGCAGCCGGCGCACGCCCCGCTCCGCCGTGTCCGCCACCCGCTCACCGCTTCCGGCCATCCCGACCGCCTCCCCCGCACTGCCCGCACGCCTTCGAACAGACGTCGGTACGAACATCGACTCGGGGAGACGGTACAACCGGTGGCCGAAACCCATCAGCCCCCGGCGGGCGGCGGGGCAGCGCCCGTACACCAGGACAACACCGTGGGGCGCGGGAGAAGACGATCGCGGCCCCCTCCGGCCCGGCGCCGGGCGCCCCCGTCCTCCCGGCAAGGCGTTCCCCCCCCTCGCCCTGACCGGCCCCTGAGCAGCCCGTAACCGGCCCGCGGCCCCGATCGCTCCGCGGCGCCGGTGGGAGAATGGGCGGCGGCCGCATGCGTCAGGAAGGTACAGCCCATGACGACCCGACCCGGCCTGCGGGAGCGGAAGAAGGCCAAGACCCGCCGCCTTCTCCGGCAGGAGGCCCTCCGTCTCTTCATGGCGCAGGGATACGACCACACCACCGTCGAACAGATCTGTGACGCGGCCGACGTCTCGCCGAGCACGTTCTTCCGTTACTTCCCGACCAAGGAAGACGTGGTCCTCGTGGACGACCCCGGCCCGTTCCCCGACGGACCTGAGCCGGACCGCGCGACCGATCCTGCGAAGCCGCCGGCGGACGACGCGGTGCGGGCGACGCTCCACGACCTGCTGGCCCGGCGCGTCGGCCCGGACCCGGACACCACGCTGACGCGGCTCCGGCTGGCCGCGCGGGTGCAGCCGCTGCGCGCACGCCTGTGGCAGCACCAGGAAGCACAGGTGGCGGACACGGCGGCGCTGCTCGCCCGGCGCACGGGCAGGGACGCGAACGCCTACGAGGTCCGGCTGACCGCGGCCGTCCTCGTCGCGGTGACCACCGAGACACTCATGTACTGGGCGGAGCGCGACGGCGAGCCGGACCTCACGGCCCTGTTCGCCTGGGCACTGGACCACCTCGGCGGACTCCGCCTGTGACCGGCCGGCCGGGCTCGCCGGATGGCGTCGTCATCATGTCGGCGACCACCTCGTCCGTACCGTGCGACAAGAGGCGAGCCCCCGGCCACCTGGTGAGGCGGCCGGGGGCTCCGTGTGGTCGGGGCGTTCAGGACACCGCGGGGGCCTCCACGTCGAGGCCGCGGGAGGCGACCAGTTGCGCGCTGCCGTCGGCCAGCCGGTAGGACAGTCCCACCACGCCGAGACGGCCTGCGGCCACTCGCTCGGCCAGGACGCGGGAGCGTTCCAACAGCAGGTCCACGGTGTGCTCGACGTGCTCGGCGAGGATCTCGTCGGCCGACTCGCGACCGGCGGCACGGGCTGCCAGCACGCTGGGGGTCACCCGTTCCACGACGTCGCGGACGAATCCGCCGGGCACCCCGCCGCCGTCGGCCGTGGCACGGGCGGCGGCGATGGCACCGCAGGAGTCGTGGCCGAGCACGACGACGAGCGGGACGTCCAGCACGCTCACGCCGTACTCGATGGAACCCAGGACTTCCGCGCCGGCGACATGCCCCGCCGTACGCACCACGAACAGGTCGCCCAGACCGCGGTCGAAGATGATCTCGGCGGCGAGGCGGGAGTCCGAGCAGCCGAACAGCACGGCGAAGGGCTGCTGGGACGGTGCGGTCTGGGTACGGCGGGTGGCGTCCTGGTTCGGGTGTTCGGGGACACCCGAGACAAAGCGCTTGTTACCTGCCATCAGCAGCTCGAAGGCGTCACGGGGTGTCGAGGTCAGGTTCTCCGTCATAAACGGCAGCCTACGAGTAGGCACCGGCGTCACACCGCCCGCTCCCACCGGAGTCGGCCTGACCGGGCGAACAAGACCTCCCCCACCCCTGAGACCTTCGTCACGCCCCACGCGTGCGGTGCGCCGTCCGCTCGAAGATCCACGACGTCAACACCGCGTCCCGAGACGGACGTCACATGCAGGGAAAAGGAACGAGCGGCATCGTGATCACGATGCCGCTCGTTCCGTCTGTGCGCGAGGGGGGAGTTGAACCCCCACGCCCTTGCGGGCACTGGAACCTGAATCCAGCGCGTCTGCCTATTCCGCCACCCGCGCATTGGGTGTGTCTTCCGGTTCCTTCCCTTTCGGGCTGGCCCCTTCCGACATCGAGAACATTAGCACGTCGTCCGGGGTGGATTCACATCCCTTCCCGGGCACCCCCCGGCGGCCCCCCGCAGGCCAGCCCCCCGTGGCGGCCGGTGCCCGCGGCCCCAGGCGTCCCGTCCGTGACCGTCCGTCTCAGGGAGACACGGTTCACGTATCAACCTCGTACCGGTCCCGGCCGTCTCCCCGGAAGGCGGGCCGGGCGCACAGCCCGGTGCGGGACACTGGTCTTCGCCCGCCTCTACGATCCAGGGGCAGCAGCACACGCACCCGGAGTTCGAAGGGGAGCCGCTGGGGGAACCGGCTGATTGGCGGGCGCGTAGATACGATCAGTAAGCAGTACCCAGCAGTACCCCGGCAAGGCAGCGGCACAGAGCAAGGCAAGACGACGGCAGGGACGGAGGAGGTGCCCCATGGGAGTCCTGAAGAAGTTCGAGCAGCGTCTCGAAGGTCTGGTGAACGGCACCTTCGCCAAGGTCTTCAAGTCCGAGGTCCAGCCCGTGGAGATCGCCGGAGCGCTCCAGCGGGAGTGTGACAACAACGCCACCATCTGGAACCGCGACCGGACCGTGGTGCCCAACGACTTCATCGTGGAGCTGAGCGCGCCGGACTACGAGCGGCTCAGCCCCTACTCCGGACAGCTCGGCGACGAGCTGGCCGGCATGGTGCGCGACTACGCCAAGCAGCAGCGCTACACCTTCATGGGCCCGATCAAGGTCAATCTGGAGAAGGCCGACGACCTGGACACCGGCCTGTACCGGGTGCGCTCGCGCACCCTCGCCTCCTCCAGCAGCCAGCAGGACCAACAGGCGCCGCCCGCCCCGGCGGCCGGCCGCCCCGCGGCGAGTGCCCCCGGCGGCTACGGCTATCCGCCGGCCGCCCCGCCCGCGGGCGCGCCCCCGATGCCGGCGACGCCGCCGCCCGGCGCCCGCTTCGGCGGGTACGGCTATCCGCGGCGGGCCGCTGGGTGGCGGGCTGCGGATAGCCGTACCCGCCGCGGCGCCGATGGCCGGCGCGCGCACCCGCTACTGGATCGAGATCAACGGCACCCGCCACCAGATCTCCCGCCCGACGCTGGTGCTGGGCCGCAGCACCGACGCCGACGTGCGGATCGACGACCCCGGCGTCTCCCGCCGGCACTGCGAGATCCGGACCGGAACGCCCTCGACGATCCAGGATCTCGGCTCCACCAACGGCATCGTGGTGGACGGGCAGCACACCACCCGCGCTACGCTCCGCGACGGCTCGCGGATCGTCGTGGGCAGCACCACCGTTATCTATAGGCAAGCCGAAGGGTGAAGCGGGGGCAATGTCAGAGCTGACCCTCACGGTCATGCGGCTGGGTTTCCTGGCCGTACTGTGGCTGTTCGTGATCGTGGCCGTGCAGGTCATCCGGAGCGACCTGTTCGGTACGCGCGTCACCCAGCGCGGATCGCGTAGGGAGGCGGCCCGGCCGCAGCAGTCCGGGCGCCAGCAGACCCGGCAGCAGGCCCGGCAGCAGGCCGCCCCGCCGCGCAGCGCGAGCTGGATCAGCTCCTGCACCGTCTCCTGC
>NZ_JACBWZ010000960.1 GCF_013870595.1 Streptomyces sp. WELS2
AGGCGGTGTCGATGCGGCCGAGCATCTGGTTGAGGCAGGTGGTCAGGCGTCCCACCTCGGTGTTCGGGGCGGCCACTTCGGGGACGCGGTGGGAGTAGTCGCCGGCGGTGATCGCTGTCGCGGTCTCCTCGATCCGGATCAGGGGGCGCAGTCCGGAGCGCACGGCGAACCAGCCGGCGACGCCCAGGATCGCGAGCAGCACCGCGCCTGCCGTCAGGGAGAGGTTGCGGGTCTTGGTGACGGTGCGGTGCACCTCTTCGAGGGAGGTGGCCACGACGACGCTGCCGTGGGACGCGGAGCTGTCCGGGGGGAAGACCTGGGCGGGCTGGGTCAGGGCGATGACCCGCCAGTTGTGCTCGCCGTCGCGCGCGGGGGCGGTGAAGGGACGACCTCGATGGGCGAGGACGGTGGCACGGTCGAGGCGGGGCAGCTCGGGGCCGCCGCCCGGAGGTGCGGTGCTGGCGTCGAAGGTCCTGCGGGTGGCGCCGGTGTCGTCCACGTACGTGACGGTCGTGTCGCCGAGCACGCTGAGGGCGCGCACGCTCGGCGGGGTGCCGGCGCCGGACGGCGGTGCCAGCCGGGCGGCGATCTGTCCGGTCAGGACGAGCCGGTCGTCCACACGGTCCTGGAGGTAGCCGCGCAGGGCCGTGGTGACGAGCAGTCCCGTGCCGAGCAGGCCGACGGCGACCAGCGCGACGGACAGGCACAGCAGACGGGTGCGCAGCGACATCCGGCCGAGCCACACCCCGGGTGAAGGGAAGCGCCTCACGGCCGGGGCTCGCGGATGACGTAGCCGACGCCGCGCACGGTGTGGATGAGTTTGGGCCCGTCGGTGTCGACCTTGCGGCGCAGGTAGCTGATGTAGGTGTCGACGATGCTGGGGTCGCCGCCGAAGTCGTATTCCCACACACTGTCCAGGATCCGGCTCTTCGACATGGTGCGTCCGGCGTTGGCGACCAGGAAGTGCAGGAGGCGGAACTCGGTCGGGGACAGCCGTACGGTCCGCCCCGCCCGGGTGACGTGGTGGCTGTCGGGGTCGAGGTGCAGATCGCCGACGGTGAGGCGGGCCGGCGACTCGCCCCGGGTGCGGCGCAGTACGGCGTGGATGCGGGCGATCAGCTCCTCCAGGTCGAAGGGCTTGGTGACGTAGTCGTCGCCGCCGAGGCGCAGTCCGTGCAGCCGGTCCTGCCGGTCCTCGCGCGCGGTGACGAAGAGGACCGGCACGTCGCCGCCCCGGCCGGGCAGGGGCGAGCGGGGCTGGGCGCGCAACCGGCGGATCACCTCGAAGCCGTCCATGTCCGGGAGCATGACGTCCAGGAGGACCAGGTCGGGCGCGTGCCGCGCGGCCAGGTCGAGGGCTTCCCGGCCGGTGGCGGCGGCATCGACGTCGAACCCGGCGTAGCGCAGGGCGGTGCGCAGCAGCTCCCGGACGGTGGGCTCGTCGTCGACGACGAGCAGGTGGTCCGGGCGGCCTGCGGTGCGCGGAGGAGGTGTCAGTGCCGCCATGGTCGTGGTTCGCCGCCTTTCCCCGATGCCACGGTGCCGCTTCTCGCGGGGGTTGTTCAACGTTCATCTCAGGAGATCACATGACCTGAGGGGTCCGGGTCCGACGTGGAGGCGCGGCGCCTGGACGCGGTACCGGACGCTCGCGCGGGGCGTTCGCGGCGCCGTGCCCGTCGGCCCTGGAGGCGGCTTCCGCCGTACGCGGCGAGGGCGGCCGCGACGAACGCGGTGAGCGCGGACAGCCGGGGGCTCGTGTCGAGGCCGACGCGCAGGCCGCCCATCTCGCTGCCCATGAGGCTGACGCCGAGGCGCAGTGAGCCGCGCGCGAGGTAGGGGAGCACGACCGTCGCGGCACCGACCGCGATGCCCATGCGCAGGGCGGTGTCGGCGTGGCGGCCCAGGAGTGAGTCGGCGTCCTCCCGCGCGGTGCGGGCCGGGGCGCGGGCGGCGGCGACGTATCCGGCGATCAGGAGCAGGAGCAGGGTGAGCAGCAATCCGATCACCCACAGTGGTACGCCGGCGCCCGCCCAATGTCCGAGGTCCACCACACGGTCCCGGTCGGCCGCGCCGTCCTGCTCCCCCGCGCCGAGCATGCCGGCCATCCCTCCGCCCTCGGGCCGCAGCCGCCGCACCCCCGCCTCCCAGGAGGTACCCGCC
>NZ_JACBWZ010000961.1 GCF_013870595.1 Streptomyces sp. WELS2
TGCCGGGGTCCTTTCGGTGGGCGTGCCCTCGCAGAGGGCCTTGTCGACGACGTCGAGGAAGTCCCGTTCGGCCTGGAGCGTGGCGGGCACCTCGTTCAGGGCGACGGCGACGGTGCGGCCGTCGGGGCCGGCGGCGACCAGTGCCCGGTGGCCGCCGGGCACGGTGCCGGCGTGGCCCCACCAGGTGGAGCCGCAGGACAGCGGTGAGGAGATCAGGCCGAGCCCGTAGCGGGCGCCGGGCCACAGCCGGTCGGGGTCGGCGGCCACCGTCCGCCGCATCTCGGCGAGTCGGGGTGCGGGCAGCAGTCGGCCGGTGAAGAGCGCGGTGGCGAACCGGGTCAGGTCGGCGGGGCTGGAGACCAGCGCGCCGCCGGCACCGCCGAAGGTCGTGTTCCAGGCGGTGCCGTCCACGCGGTGGCCGTCGGCCGCGGTGAAGTAGCTGTGCGAGTGCGGGCCTTGGATGCGGGTGGCGTCGCCGGGCCAGTACGTGTCGCGCAGGCCCAGCGGCGCGATGATCCGGCGGGTGATCTCCGCCTCCGGGTCGTGGCCGGTGACCTCGCGGATGATCAGCCCGGCGACGATGTAGTTGGTGGTCGCGTAGTGCCAGGCCTGGTCGGGGGGCGGCAGCCGCAGGGCGCGGGCGATCAGCTCGCGCGGCTCGAAGTGGCGGTAGCGCACCTTCTCGGGGTGCTGCCACTCGGGTGCCTCGAGGTAGTCGGGCAGTCCGCTGGTGTGTTGCAGCAGCCGGCGTACGGTGATCCGGCGGCCGTCGTAGCCGCCCGCGCGGATCAGGCCGGGCAGGTAGCGCTCGACGGGAGCGTCCAGGGAAAGCCGTCCCTCGGCGGCGAGTTGCAGTACGACCGTCGCGGTGAAGGTCTTGGTGACGCTGCCGGCGCGGAGCCGGTCGGTGGTGTTCATGGGGCGGCCGCCCCGGCCCGAGGCCCGGGCGCTCGGCGAACTCCCGCTGCCCCAGGTGTGTTTCACCTACCACGGCCAGTGGGAGGCACCCGCCGGAGGCGACTTCGCACCCGCGGCCGACGTACCCGGCACCGACATGGACCCCGGCGCGCCCCTGGACCACCTCCTGGACGTCTCCGCCCTGGTCGCCGACGGCGAGCTGGAGATCACCTGGCACTACAGCGACCAGGTGCACCACACCGGCACCGTACGGCGGCTGGCCGACGCCATGGTGGCCGCGCTCGCCGGCATCGCCGAGCACTGCGCCCGGCCCGGCGCGGGCGGCCGCACCCCCTCCGACTTCCCGCTGGCCCGCCTCGACCAGGCCGGAGTGGACCGCCTCGTGGGCGACGGACGGGACGTGGAGGACCTGCTGCCGCTCACCCCGCTGCAAGAGGGCATGCTCTTCCACCGGCTGGTCGGCGGACCGGACGACGTGTACGTCGACCAGGCCGCCCTCCTGCTGGACGGCGTCACCGACCCCGACGCCCTCGCCCTGGCCTGGCAGCGGGTGACCGACCGCACCCCGGCCCTGCGCACCTCGGTGGTGTGGGAGGGCGTACCGGTGCCGCTCCAGGTCGTCCACCGGCACGTCACCGTCCCCATCGATCAGCTGGACTGGCGGGAGCTGGACGAGCGGGAGCGGTCCGGACGGCTGGAGCGGCTGCGCGCCGACGACCTCGCGCGCGGCCTGGACCTCGGCACGGCACCGCTCATGCGGCTCACCCTCGTCCGGCTGCCGGACGCCCGGCTGCACCTGCTGTGGACCTCCCACCACCTGATCCTGGACGGCTGGAGCCTCGCCCAGGTGATCACCGACGTGTTCGAGGAGTACGCGGCCCTCACCGCCGGCACCGCGCCACGGCCCTCGGCGCGGCGGCCGTTCGGCGACTACGTCCGCTGGCTGGCCGGACGGGACACCGAGGCCACCCGCGCGCACTGGCGGACCGTCCTCGCCGGGTTCGCCACCCCGGCCACCCCCGTGCGCCACCAGACCTCCCTGTTCTTCACCGCCGCCGAGGCCCGCCGGCTGGCCGCGCACCCAGGGCAGGTCACCGCGTTCGGCGTGCTGCCGGACAAGGGAGCGGACCCCGAGCGGGTGCGCCGGGCCGTGGAACGGGCGCTGCACGGCACCACGGCCCGGGTGAGCAACGCTACTCGGTACGCGATGCGGGGTCTGCTCTCGGGGTGTCGGGAAAGTCA
>NZ_JACBWZ010000962.1 GCF_013870595.1 Streptomyces sp. WELS2
CGGCCACCCGGCCCAGCACGCCTGGCGGCAGGGCCGTGTACTCGCCCGGCTTGTCGGGGTCGGGCACGGCGGCGGCGTCCCCGCAGGCGAACACCTCGGGCCGGCCGGGCGGCCGCAGATACGGGTCCACGATCAGCCGCCCGCGCTCCAGCGGCTGCCCGAGGGCCTCCACCAGCGGATCGGGCCGTACGCCCACGCACCACACCAGGGTCCGGGAGGCGAGGAACTCCCCGTCGGTGAGCAGCACCCCGTCCCGGGTGGCCTCCCGCACCGACGTGCCCGTGCGCACCTCGACGCCGCGCGCCCCGAGCACCCGCCCGGCGGTACGGGACAGCCGCTCGTCCAGCTCCGGCAGCACCCGCGGCGCCAGGTCCAGCAGGACCCAGCGGGGGCGCAGCCCGGCGGGCGGCGGCTGTCTGCGGGCCAGCCGGTCGGTGAGCAGCTGTGCCTGGGCGGCCACCTCCGTGCCGGTGTAGCCCGCACCGACCACCACGAAGGTGCAGCGGGCGGCGGCGCCCCGCGGGGTGTCGGCGGCGGCCAGCTCCATCTGCCGGGTCACGTGGTCGCGCAGGTAGAGCGCCTCGGGCAGCCCGCGGAAGCCGTGCGCGTGCTCGGCGACGCCGGGGACGGGCAGCAGCTTGTTCACACTGCCCACCGCCAGCACCAGCCGCTCGTAGCCGGTCTTTCCCGTGCCGCCCTCGGGGTCGCGGTAGCGCACGGTCTGCGCGTCCAGGTCGATCTCCTCGGCCTCGCCGAGGACCAGCCGCACCCCGCGCAGCGTGCCGGGCAGTGACACGGTGACCCGGCGGGCCTCCAGGACGCCGGCGGCGACCTGGGGCAGCAGCGGCAGGTACAGGAAGTAGTCGGTCGGGTTGACAAGCGTGATGTCGGCGCGGTCCCGGGTGAGCCGGACCAGCGTGCGAGCGGCCCGGTACCCGGCGAAACCGGCGCCGACGATCACGACGCGAGGTCGGCTCACGGTGCGCCTCCGGCGGTGCGGCTCGTCCGAGGTCTTCCGCGTAACCGGGGCCGGGGCGGCCAAACGCCGGGCGGGCCACCGGTGGACCGTTTCGGCCCGGGCGGGCCCGGTTACCCGGCCACACCAGGATCCGCACCAGCCTCGCGGAGGTTTCCCCATGCCCGAGTACGGCTATTTCCTGGCGGCCGAGGAACACGACCCCGCGGCCCTGATCGAGCAGGCCCGGATGGCCGAGCAGGCCGGGTTCCAGGCGCTGTGGATCTCCGACCACTACCACCCGTGGAACGACGAGCAGGGCCAGAGCGCGTTCGTGTGGTCGGTGATCGGGGCGCTGTCCCAGGCGGTGTCGCTGCCCGTCGAGACGGCCGTGACCTGTCCGACCGTACGGATCCACCCGGCGGTGCTGGCGCAGGCCGCGGCGACCAGCGCGGTGCTGACCGAGGGCCGCTTCCGGCTGGGCGTGGGCACCGGCGAGGCGCTGAACGAGCACATCCTCGGTGACCGCTGGCCTCCGGTGCGGGTGCGGCTGGAGATGCTGGAGGAGGCGATCGAGGTGATGCGCCGGCTGTTCACCGGCGAGGAGGTCACCCACCACGGCAAGCACTACACGGTGGAGAACGCCCGCCTGTACACCGTCCCGGACGAGCCCGTCCCGATCGACGTCTCCGCCTTCGGCCCGAAGGCGCTGTCGCTGGCCTCCCGGGCGGGCGACGGCTTCATCACGATGACGCCGGACGAGGGGATGGTCACCCGGTTCCGCGAGGGCGGCGGCGGGACGAAGCCGGTCAGCGGCGGTACGAAGGTGTGCTACGGCACCGACCGCGACGAGTGCGTCCGTACGGTGCACCGGCTCTGGTACAACGAGCTGCTGCCCGGCGAGATGGGGCAGGTACTGCCCTCGCCCCGGCACTTCGAGCAGCTGCACGAGCTGGTCACCGAGGACATGGTGCGGCAGAAGGTCGTGTGCGGCGACGACGCCGACCAGCACGTGAGTACGTTGCGGGCGTTCGCCGACGCCGGTTTCGACCGGGTGTACGTGAACCAGATCGGGCCGGATCAGCGGGGCTTCTTCGACTTCTACCGGACGAAGGTGCTGCCGCGGCTCGCCGGGTGAGCGCCGGTGTGGTGCCGTCAGGCCCTGTGGTGGGGGGCGTCCGGCGGGGTCTGGGGCATCGGCGGG
>NZ_JACBWZ010000963.1 GCF_013870595.1 Streptomyces sp. WELS2
TCAACCAGGCTTTGATCCGGGGGTTTCCGAATGGGGAAAACCTCCCGCCCGCACAGCACCTCCACCCGGTGCTCCACCCGCTCGCGGATCCACCGGGAGCCGGCCGGGACGAGCACCCGCGCCGCGATCCCGGACCGCACCACCAGCAGGTCGTACATCGGCGATGTGCTTGCTTTCGGTCGCGTCGGCCCGTGCGGGGGACCCGGGGCCGGACGCGGCGACCGCACCGGCTTTTTTCGTATAGATATGACTGGGTGTCAGGAAAAAGTGACGCGTGGTGACACGCGGAGGGGAGAGGTGGATGGCCTCACACCGGCGCGGGGTGCCGGCCGTGCGCGCGGCCTCGGCCCTCACCTCGATCATCGCGATCGTCGCCCTGGTCCTGGCGGCGGCCGGTCCCGGAACCGCCGCGGACGGCCCGGCGCCCTCCGTGCCCGAGCGGACCGCCGCGCCCTTCGGGGCGTTCCTCGACTCCGGTCCGGACGGGGTCGCGCGGATGGCCGGACTGAGCCACTGGCTCGGCGGGGCGGAGCTGAAGGTCGCCCACACCTATCTGCCCGGCGGCCTGTGGGAGGACATCGAGGGCCCGCCCGGCTTCCTGGAGCCCTGGGCCGGCTGGCGGCGCGAGCGGGCCGACCGGACCCTCGTCCTCAACGTGCCGATGCAGGAACGCGACGAGGAGGACATCCCGGACGAGGAGGTGCGCGGGCTGCTGCGGCAGGGCGCGGACGGCGCGTTCGACGGGCACTTCCGGACCCTGGCCGAGCGGCTGGTGACGCTGGGGGTGCCGGACACGGTGATCGTCCTGGGCTGGGAGATGAACGGCACCACCTACACCCATCGCTGCGCACCGGACCCCGCGGCCTGGAAGGCGTACTGGAACAGGATCGTCGCCGCCATGCGCGCGGTGCCGGGCCAGCGGTTCCGGTTCGACTTCGCGCCGAGCCGCGGCCGGGACGCCGTGCCCTGGACCGAGTGCTACCCCGGGGACGACACGGTCGACATCCTCGGCATGGACTCCTACGACCAGCCGGCCGGGGTGACCTTCGCCCAGCAGGTGAGCGAGCCCTACGGCCTCCAGTGGCACGTGGACTTCGCCGCGGCCCACGGCAAGCCCGTGTCGTACCCGGAATGGGGCCTGTTCCGCAACGGCGACAACGCCGAGTACATGCGGCACATGCTCGCCTGGATCGGTGAACACCGGCCGGTCTACCACACGCTGACCGACTACTGCCCGCACGGCGTGTGGCAGTGCCCGGCCAACCCGCGCTCGGCACGGGTCTACCGGACCGCCCTGTACGGCGGCACCGGGCAGCCCCCGCCGCTCCCGCCCGCCTGCACCCCGTCGGTCCTCGGCGACTGGGCCGCGTACTGGTTCGGCCGCCGGCCGTGCTTCCCCTTCGACCGGTGGCCCGCAGGCCGCTAGGACCTGTCGCTTGGCTCACGCCGCGGACGCGGGGCCGGCATGACAGGGCGCCGCCGATGCCCCGCGACCTGATCCGGACGACAGGCCACAGCCGGGGGCTCAGTCCCGGCCGCGTGCCCGCCACCGGTGCCGTACCTCCCTGCCCCGCTGCCGGGCCCCCGCCCCGCACAGCGCGGCCGTCAGCAGCGGGGCGGTGTGCGCGCGGGCCATCAGCAGCCGCTGGTTGACGACGCGTTCGGGCCGCCAGTGGTGCTTGTACGGTTCGTCGCCGCGCAGCAGGCTCAGCGTCCCGTGCCCGCCGCCCGCCAGCTCGGCACAGGCGTCCAGCAGCATCACCGCCACGTCCGCCCGGCGCTCCCGCAGGGCCGGATGGGCGCCGTAGAGGTAGCCGCCGGCCATGCCGTCCGAGAGCAGGGTCAGGTCCACGGCCACCACCTCGTCGGCGATCCGGAACTCGGTGACCACCGCGTTGCCCGAGTCCACCATCGGGCCCACCGCGCGCAGCAGGTGCGCCCGGAACCGGGGCCGCAGGTGCTCGCTCGTCACCCCCCGGCCCTGCCACTGCAACCGGTGCAGCTCCAGCAGCCGGACCAGTGCCGTCTCCACCTCCTGCGGGCCCACCGACCGCCGCCGCACGCCCAGCGCGGCCAGCCGGCGCAGCTTGGCCCGCACCCGCTGGCCGGACTTGCCCGACGGCAGCCGGGCGATCAGCCCGTCCATGGGCAGCGCG
>NZ_JACBWZ010000964.1 GCF_013870595.1 Streptomyces sp. WELS2
CGGTGGACGCGTGACGGCCTCCACCCCGGTCTGCACCGCGCGGGACGTCCGGGTCACCGCCGCCACGCAGGACGGCCCGCCCTACACCCACATCGTCCTCACGGCGCGCAACACCTCCGGGCACTCCTGCCGGCTGACGGGCTTCCCGCATATCCAGTTCCTGGAGAGCCACAAGCAGGACGTCCCGGCAGTCGCCAAGAGCAAGCCGGCCACGCCGGTCGTGCTCACGGCCGGGGCCCCGGCCTACGCCCTGGTGAAGCTGTCGGACGGCGGGGTCGACGAGGACAACGAGCCTGTGTCGGCGTTCTCCGTGCAGCTGGAGGGCGACTCCACGGTCATCACCGTGACCGCGCCCGGCAGCGAGGGCATCGCCGTCGACCCGGCCAAGGCGCTCACCGGCTACTGGACCCCGGAACTCCGCAACGGCGCGGACGACTTCTGACCGATCACTTCAGAATGACTGTGGCTCAGGGCCTCGGCAGTCGGGCTGGGGGCGGCGGAGTTCCGTGGGTGTAGGAAGATCTTGTGCCCGATGACCTGTGGGATCGTGTCCACGGTCGACCGCTCGCCGTCCGGGCCCTGAAAGACATCTCGGGGGCTCACACCGGACCTTCGCCGGTCGACCGCGGCCGCCGGGGCGGCAAGCACCATGTGATCACCGACCGGCACGGAACACCCCTCGCTGTGTCGTAGGTGCGGCGGGCCGCCGGGGACGTCGGGCCGCTCGCCCAGCCACCACCGTCACCGGCCCACAGCCCCGGATCCGGCCCTTCTGCCGTCCAGGGGAGCGGGCTCGGCGGGTCCGGCCGACGAGGTCTCCAGCGCGCCTCGCGACCGCTCGGCCAGGCCCGGCTCAGGCGCCGGCGCCCCGGGCCTCCAGGCACCTGTTGAGGCAGCGCGGCAGTACGCGACAGTCCTCGGCGAGGCATCGCCGTCAATCGAGGACCGGGTGGAGTTCGGGGCGGGCTTCCCACCAGGTGCGGTAGAAGGTGTTGTCGGGGATGCTGCCGAGGTACGCGCGTCCCGCCGCCCGGTACAGCAGTCCGGCACGCTGCTCCGTGACCGCGGCCCGGTTCCAGGCGATCCGAATGCGTTCGGTGAGCGGGTCGCCGACCAGCGGGCGCAGGACCGTTCCCTCGACATGCGGAGAGGTGGGCTGGCACATGGAGACGGCCCGTCCGGCGGCGATCAGTTCCCAGCGCATCTTGCGGTCGGCGATCCGGTAGCGCAGTTTCGGTGTGAAGCCGGCCTGGAGGCAGACCTCGGTCATGGCCTCCGGGCCGCCGTCGTCGTCGTCGGTCAGCGCCGTCCAGGTTTCGCCCGCCAGGTCGGCGAGTTCGATCTCCTCCCGCCCGGCCAGGGGGTGACCGGCCGACAGGCGCACGCAGGCGGGTTCCCTCGGGATGAGGGTGCGGGCGGCCACGCCGTCGGGGAGCGGCACTTCGTGGTCGCCGACCTCTCCGTACAGGATCGCGTCGTACTTCCCGGCACCGAGCATGCGGGCGAGCGTGGTTGCCGAGTGCTCGGTGGTGAGGTCGACCTCGTGGCCGGGGAGTTCCTCCTCCAGGTATTCGAACAACCGGTCCACCAGGACGAGCAGGACGCAGCCGAGCCGCAGCGTCGGATGGGGCGCGGCGGCGCGCGTACCGGCGGTCAGGGCGTCCATCTCGCCGAGCACCCGGCGTGCCGCGGACAGCACGAACTCGCCCAGCGGGGTGGGTTCGACACCGCTCCTGCCGCGGACGAACAGCTCGCCGCCCGTGACCTGTTCGATACGGCGGAGCTGCGCGGAGAGGGCCGGCTGGGACACCCCGAGCCGTATGGCCGCCCGGCCCAGACTGCCCGCTTCCGCTATGACGCGGACAGCTTCCAGATGCCTCAACTCCAACTGCATTTCACCAGCATATGCAGGGTGACGGAGGGTCTGGAAGGGGTTCTGGCGGGCTGGTCATAACACCGGTCTTATGTCCGATGGGAGGTCCCTTTTTTGCCATGCCCACGCTCATACTCGGGCGCATCCCCACTGACTCCCCGTCATGGAACTGGAGCAGACGTGCACCCCACCAGACTCACGGCGGCCCTTGCGGCGCTCGCACTGACGGCGGGCCTCGCGGGCACTCTCGCGAGCACCGCGGCTGCGGCCGCCGAGGGC
>NZ_JACBWZ010000965.1 GCF_013870595.1 Streptomyces sp. WELS2
CTCCTCGGTCACGATGCGTTCGACCGCCGCCGCCACCAGCTGCTCGCGCTCCGCCTCCGTGAAGACGTCCGGCAGGGTGAGCTGCTCGACGATCAGCCAGTTGAGCGTCAGGACGAGGAGCTTGACCGCCGTGGCGTCGCCGGGGAAGCCGGACGCCTCGTGGTAGGCGACGTTGGCGTCCAGGTCGGCCCGGACCCGCTCGGTGAGGACCTGGCGGAGTCCGGGGCGGCGGGTGGCCTCGAGGCGCAGTTCGAGCAGCGCGAGGTAGCCGGTGCGGAAAGCGGCCACGCGGCCGACGAGCTCCCGCATCAGCCGCGCGTAGGTCTCCCGGTCGCGGTCGGCCGTCCGCAGCCGGGTGAGCGTGGCCTCGTCGGGCTGGAGCCGCTCGTAGACCCGGGCCCCGGCCTGGGTGAGCAGGTGGTCGCGGTCGGCGAAGTAGTTGGAGGCGGTGCCGACGGGCACGGCGGCCTGCGTGTCCACCGCACGGAACGTCAGGCCCCGCGCGCCGTCCCTGGCCAGCACCTCGATCGCCGCGTCCACGAGGGCGGCCCGCCGTTCGTCGTTCCGTCTCACCATTGACACCACTCCAGCTGTAGTACTACGTTCAGACCACTTCAACCAGAGTACTACGTCAGGAGCCATCAGCTTGCGCAAGCTCGTGTACTACGTCGCCGTCTCGCTCGACGGCCGCATCGCCGGCCCCGGCGGCGAGTACGACTTCTTCCCGGCCGGCGACGAACGGCAGGCCGCCGCCTACTCCGCCTGGACCGGCACCCGGTATCCCGAGACGGTCCCGACCGCCCACCGCGCCGCCGTCGGCCTGACCGACGCGTCCAACCGGCACTTCGACACGGTCGTCATGGGCCTCGGCGCCTACCGTCCCGCTCTCGGCGCGGGGATCACCAGTCCGTACGCGCACCTGCGCCAGTACGTGGTCTCCAGCACCCTGGCGCCGGACGTCGACCCGGCCGTCACCGTCGTCCCGGGCGACCCGCTCGGCCTGGTCCGCGCGCTCAAGCGGGAGGAGGGCACCGGGCTGGACATCTGGCTGTGCGGCGGCGGGAAGCTCGCGGGGGCCCTGCTGCCCGAGCTCGACGAACTGGTGATCAAGAACTACCCGGTGGTGGCCGGCGCCGGCATCCCGGCCTTCGACGGCGCGTTCGACCCCACCGCGTTCGAGGTCGCCGAGCGCACCGCCTTCCCCAACGGCGTCACGCTCACCCGTCTCACCCGTCGCTAGCGACACGCGGCAGGATCCGTTTCCCCCGGGGTGCTGTGGGTACGCTGACGTTTCAGGTTTCGCATTCCCGTCGGACATCGGTCTCACAGCGCTGGCGGTTGGGACACAGGAGGCCGGGCGCGATGGCCACGAATCACGGCAGGACACACTCCGGGGCCACGGACGCCGTCTCCACGGGCTCCGGGTGCGGCGCACCGTGCTGGGTCAGCCTGACCAGTCACGGTCTCGAGGAGTCGCAACGGTTCTACGGGGCCGTGCTCGGCTGGCAGTGGCGCCCGGCCGGGGCGGGCGATCACTTCCGTATCGCGCTGGCGGACTCGGCACCGGTCGCCGGGATCGCCATGCTGCCGGCCCTGCGGCAGACGGGGGTGGCCTGGACGCCGTACTTCGCCGTGCCGGACGCCGACCAGGCCGCGGCGCGGGCCCGCGAGCGGGGCGGCAGCCGCAGCGGGCCGACGCCCGGACGCGTGGCCCTCCTCTCCGACCGGCACGGGGCCACCTTCGGCATCTGGGAGGGGGAGCTGTTCGGCCGCTGGGAGCCCTGGCGGCCGGCGGCACCGGCCTTCATCACCCTGCACACCCGCGACGCCTTCGACGCCGCCATGTTCTACGGCGGCGTCCTGGAATGGGCCTCGGACCGCCCCGGCAGCTGCGAGGTCGAGTACGAGGCCGACGAGGTGCTGCTGCGCAGCCGGGGACTCGTCGTCGCGCGCATCGAGTCGGGAGAGTCGGACACGGCCCCCGACCCCTCGGTACGGCCGCACTGGCAGGTCACCTTCCTGGTGGACGACGTGCCCGGGTGCGCACGGGCCGCCGAGCGGCACGGCGGAGGCGTCCTGGAGGAGGGCGAGCACGAGGCCGTACTGCGCGACCCCGACGGCGCCCGGTTCACCGTGATCTCGGCGG
>NZ_JACBWZ010000966.1 GCF_013870595.1 Streptomyces sp. WELS2
CGAGTCCTTGTACTTGTGCGGCGACTTGATGACGCAGTACACGTTCTTCTCAGTGGGCGGCGGCGCCCGCCCGCGCGCCCACGCCCGCACACACCGACGACGAAGACGGAACAGGGGAACCACCACCATGGAATCAGGCACCTCACCGCGCGACACCCTGTCCTCGCTCGTGCACGGCGACTCCTACCGGGAGGCGCTGCCGCGACTGACCGAGATCTTCGCGCCGGAGCTGTTCGCCAGACCGTCCGGCCTCGCGGACCGGGACCGCCACTCGCTCACCTACCAGCGGCTGCGGCACATCAATGACCAACTGGACATCAGCACACCGCTGTTGACCCAGCGCGGGCTGCTCTTCCCGCTGCTGGAATGGGTCGCCCTCGCCGACCCCTCCCTCTTCTACGCCTTCTTCCTGCACCACTGCACCACGGTCGGCGCCCTCCTGGAGTTCGGCGCCGGCCGCGACGACCTCGACGACATCCTCGCCCGGCTGGCCTCCACCGAGACGGTCGGCGCCCTGCTGATGACCGAACTCGGCCACGGCAACAGCAACGCCGCCGTGCGCACCGAGGCCGTCTACGACCCGGACACCCGCGAGTTCGTCCTCAACACCCCCGGCCCCGAAGCCGTCAAGTACCCGCCGAGCGTGGCCGGTCCGGGACTCGACCGGCTCGGCATCGTCACCGCCAAGCTCCTCGTCGGCGGCCAGGACCGCGGGCTGTTCTGCTTCATCGTCCCCCTCCGGGACACCACCGGCCCCTGCCCGGGCGTGGTGATCGAACCGCAGGACTCGGCCCCGATCCTCCCCCTCGACTGGGCGGCCGTCTCCTTCCACGGCGTACGCGTTCCGTACCGCAACTGGCTGCGGGACTCCGCCTCGATCGCCGAGGACGGCACCTTCACCGACACCCTCAGCACCCCCGCGCTGCGCTCCCGGCAGGCCTCCCGGCTCATCCGGTACGTCTGGGAGGTGGCGGCCGTGGGCCTCGCCGCCGTCACCCGCGCCTCGGCCGCCATCGCCGTGCGGCACGCCCACGCCCGCTACACCAACGGCACCTTCGCCGGGTTCGCCGACCCCATGCCGGTCATCCGCTACCGCAACCAGCAGCGCACCCTGTTCGGCGCCCTGTCCGCCGCCTATGTGTCCGCCATGGCCGCGAAGTCCTTCACCGGTCCCGAGCCGGCCGGCCGCGGCGCCGGGGAGATCCGCACCCTGTTCACCCTCAAGGCCGGGATCGACCGGATCGCCGAACGCGTCACCGCCGCCACCCGCGGCGCCTCCGGCGTCCTCGGCTTCAGCCCGGCCAACCGCTTCCTGGACTACCAGGGCCTCGCCCACGCCTTCGACGCCGCCGGACTGAGCACCCAGGTCCTCCACCTCAACGCGGCCTGGACCATGGCCCTCGGCTTCGACTACGAGCCGCCCGCCGACGACTCCGCCGCCAGCCGGGACCTCGACCTGCGCGACCCGGCACGGTGGCGGGCGCTGGCCGGCACCCGGGAGCGACGCCTGCACGAACGCCTGGTCGCCGAACTCGCTGCCGCCCGGGCCGCCGGACTCGGCGAGTTCGACGTCTGGAACGACCGCTTCGACCTGGCCGAACAGCTCGCCGAGGCCCACACCCTGCGCCTGCTGGTCGACCTCGTCCGCACCGAGACCGACGCCCTGCCCGACGCCGAGGCCCGCCGCCTCGCCCTCGAGCTGTGCTCGCTGCACCTGCTGGGCGAGATCTCCGCGCACAGCGGCTGGTACCTCGCCGAGGGCCTGCTCACCGCCGAGGAGACCGCCGCCCTGCCCGGCCTGCTCGACCGGATCTGCGCCGGCCTCACCCCGCACGCCCTGCGGCTGGCCGACGCCCTGGACGTGCCCTACGACCTGGTCGGCGCGCCGATCGCCCACCCCGAGTACGCGAGCGCCTTCACCAAGACCGCGTTCACCGCCCCCGGCGGTGCCGCGCCGGACGACACCACGGTCACCGGGCCCACGCTCGCCGACCCCGCGTAACCGGGACGGAATCGCCCGTTCACCTGCCCTGGACCGCCCTGCCCCGAAGGTTTGCAGCATCATGCGAGATTCCTCCCAGGCCCGCGCCCGGCTCACGTCCGACACCGCCGCCGACCCCTCGGCCGATACCGCCTCCGCCACCC
>NZ_JACBWZ010000967.1 GCF_013870595.1 Streptomyces sp. WELS2
TGCGGCCCCGTGCCGAGTACGCCGTCGTCCACGGCGAACTGGGCCCCGATCACGCCCTGGTGGACGCGGACGGGAATCCCGTGCTGATCGACATCGAGGGCACGATGTACTTCGACATCGAGTGGGAGCACGTCTTCCTGCGCGTCCGCCTGCACGGGGCGTACGCGCCACTGGCGGTGGACGGGCTGGACGAGGACCGGCTCGCGCTGTACCTGCTGGCCCAGCGGCTCTCGCTGACGGCTGGACCGCTGCGCCTGCTCGACGGGGACTTCCCCGACCGGGCGGCGATGGCGGGCATCGCCGAGCACAACCTGAACGAGGTCCTGGCGCTGGTGGGCGGCTGAACGCGCCCGCGCCGGGCCGCCGCCGTCACGACGGTCAGTCCGTGCGCCGGTCACCCTGTGTCCGGGCCGGGACCTGTGCACGCAGGCGGCGACGGGCCCTGGCGATGAGCACCAGGGCCCGCACATTGGCCGGGGGCGGTCCGGTCAGGGCCTCGGTCACGGCGATCTCGACGCCGCCGCTGTACTGCGCCGACAGGTTGTAGAGGAAGGCGCCCAGCGTCACGAGGCCGGTGCCCAGGACGACTTCCACGATGACGACTCCGATCGCCACGGCCAGGAAGGTGCCGAAGGCGGGCAGGACATCCGGAGCCATGGTGTTCAGCATGATCCAGGAAACGCCCGCCGTGGCGACCACGAGCACACCGAGCCCGGCCAGCAGGAGGAAGCTGGTCACCATCACCGACCAGGGATCGGCCTCCGACAGACGCAGCCGTATCGGCCGCCGCCCTGGCCCGGGCGCCCCACCGCCGGGCACCCGCCGGCTCCGGAGACCGGAGACCGGCCCGGGCCGCCCGGCACCGGCGGCGGCCCCGGGGACACCTGGGAGACCCGGTGAGCCGGGTGTCTCAGGGGATCCGGCGGGACCGGCGGGACCGGCGGGGGCAGGCTGCTCCGGTGCCGTGCTTGTGCCGTCGGGGAGACCGGGCCGCTCCGGCGGTATGGATCCGCCGTCGGGTATCGGCCGCCCGTCGGTCTCGTCGGGCGGCACCGCGCGCCGGCGTCCGGTCGGCCCGGTCTTCGCGGAGGGGCCCGAGCCGCCGTCCTGCCCGGGTGTCATCCGTCCGTGGAAGGTGCTGCTGGGCCTGCGCTTGGCTCGGCTCATGCCTGTCTCCCTGACTGGCCTGGCAGCCGGGCCGTGCCGTCCACCGTCGAACGGGCCATCGCCGACCGCCAGGCGGCCTCTGGGGCCTGCTGGTCCGTGAATCCGACGGTATCGGCACTTTTGCCCCCATGCACCCGCGAGTGGTACGCCGGAGGCACCACCGGACGGGGCCGGACCCCGGTCCGTCAGCCGGTGTGGGGGACGCCGAGGTAGGGGAAGCCGGGGAGCAGATCGGTGTGGGGGCCGATGTGGTCGGTGGTGACCTTGCCCGCGGTGAGCATGGCCAGCCGGGCGGAGGTGACGTCGTCGGTGAGGGTACGGCCGTTGGGGTAGGCGGTGGGCTTGCCCCGGTCGAGACGCAGGATGTCCGGCAGTACCGTGCGCAGGACCCGCTCGGCCGACTGCTCGTCGTAGCCGCCGAAGTGCTGGAGCACCGCGGCCCAGGGCGCGCGGTAGGTGTCCCAGTCGTCGGCGGGCTCGCCCGCGTTGTAGGCGTCCTTGACGTCGTCGGCGTTGAAGCAGGCGGTCAGCGAGGGGTGGGCGCCGCGGTCCACGGACTTCAGCCGTCCGTCCTGGCGCACGCTCACCCGCGCCCACACCCCGATCACGGGGTCCGTGCCCAGTTCCGCGTGCGGCATCTCCAGCACGATCCCGAAGACGTTCTTGTCGGCGCCCCAGTCAGAACACGAAGCCGAACGCCACGTCGGCCCGGTGATCGCCGTCGGTGTCCACATCGAGGCGGTAGACCGCCTCCGGGTGGAAGGCCTGACCGCCGGTCGGTGCGACCGGGTTCACGTTCATGATCAGCACGGTCCGGTCACCGGGCACGGTGAAGGCGAACAGGTCGGTCAGGTCGAGCCGGGCGTCGTCCATGGGTGAGCGGAGATCGGGGCCGCTGAGGTGGTGGGACATGCGCCCAGCATTCGCGCGTCCAGGTGCCGGCCGCCGGTGGCGCGGCTGCGGACCTGGGGAAAATCA
>NZ_JACBWZ010000968.1 GCF_013870595.1 Streptomyces sp. WELS2
GCCACCGTCCGGGGCGTCCGTACGCGCGGAGGAACCGGCGCTGCCGGGCCCGGTTTCCTCCGGAGCCGTTCCCGCACGTTCGCCTTCGGCCGTCGGCTCCTTCCCCTCCTCCGGCTCCGGCGTGCCCTCCCCTTCCGCCGGGTCCGGCGCCGTGTCCTCCCGCTCGGGGTGCGCCCGTCGGCGGGCCTCCCGCAGGGCGCGGCGGGCCGCGTCGGCGGGGCGGGGGCGGCCGGGGGGCGTCATGACGTCCTCCGCAGGGAGACGAGGTCGGACAGTTCGCGGTCCGTCAGCTCGGTCAGGGCCGCCTCGCCGGAGCCGAGGATGGCGTCGGCCAGGGCGCGCTTGGCGGCGAGCATCTCGGCGATGCGGTCCTCCACCGTGCCCTCGGTGACCAGGCGGTGCACCTGGACGGGCTGGGTCTGGCCGATGCGGTAGGCACGGTCGGTGGCCTGTTCCTCGACCGCCGGGTTCCACCAGCGGTCGAAGTGGACGACATGGCCCGCGCGGGTGAGGTTCAGGCCGGTGCCGGCGGCCTTCAGGGACAGTACGAGGACCGGGGTCCCGCCGCTCTGGAAGCGGTCGACCATGCGCTCCCGCTCCGCGACCGGTGTGCCGCCGTGCAGCAGGTCGACCGGGATCGCGCGGGCGGACAGATGGGCGGTGAGCAGCCGGGCCATGCCCACGTACTGGGTGAAGACGAGCGCCGAGCCGTCCTCGGCGAGCAGGGTGTCCAGCAGCTCGTCGAGCAGGGCGAGTTTGCCGGAGCGGGCGGCCAGCCGCTCGGGGTCCGGCCGCTCCTTCAGATACAGCGCCGGGTGGTCGCAGATCTGCTTGAGCGCGCCCAGCAGCTTCAGCACCAGTCCCCGCCGTGCCATCCCCTCGGCGGTCTCGATGGCCAGCATCGATTCGCGCACCACCGCCTCGTACAGCGCGGCCTGTTCCCGGGTGAGCGGCACCGGGTGGTCCGTCTCGGTCTTGGGCGGCAGCTCCGGCACGATGCCCGGGTCCGACTTCTTGCGGCGCAGGAGGAAGGGCCGCACCAGCCGGGACAGGCGCTCGGCCGCCTCGGTGTCCTCGCCGCTCTCCACCGCGCGGGCGTGCCGGGCGCGGAAGGACTTCAGCGGGCCGAGCAGTCCGGGGGTGGTCCAGTCGAGCAGGGCCCACAGTTCGGAGAGGTTGTTCTCCACCGGGGTGCCGGTGAGCGCCACGCGCGCGGGGGCCGGGATGGTGCGCAGCGCCTTGGCGGTGGCCGAGTACGGGTTCTTCACGTGCTGCGCCTCGTCGGCGACGACCATGCCCCAGGGCTGTGCGGCGAGGTGGGCGGCGGCGGAGCGCATCGTGCCGTAGGTGGTGAGGACGAAGCCGCCGTCGACGCCGTCCAGGGTGCGGTCCTGGCCGTGGAAGCGGCGGACCGGGACGCCGGGCGCGAAGCGGGTGATCTCCCGCTGCCAGTTGCCGAGGAGGGAGGCGGGGCAGACGACGAGGGTCGGTTCGGTGCGGGCCCGTTTCAGGTGCAGGGCGATGAGGGTGACGGTCTTGCCGAGGCCCATGTCGTCGGCGAGGCAGCCGCCGAGGCCGAGGGAGGTCATCAGGTCGAGCCAGGCCAGTCCGCGCAGCTGGTAGTCGCGCAGGGTGGCGTTCAGGCCGCGGGGCGCGGTGGCGGGGCCGAGGCCGGCGGTGAGCCGGTCGCGGAGGGCGGCCAGCGCGCCGACGGGGACGGCCTGGACGGTCTCGCCGTCCACCTCGGCGGTGCCGGTGAGGGCGACGGACAGCGCGTCGACCGGGTCGAGCAGGCCCAGTTCCCGCTTGCGGGCCTTGCGGACCAGCGCGGGGTCGACCAGCACCCAGCGGTCCCGGAGCCGTACGACCGGGCGGTGGGCCTCGGCGAGGGCGTCCATCTCGGCCTCGTCGAGGGGTTCGCCGCCGAGCGCCAGCTGCCAGCGGAAGCCGAGCAGCTCGGCGCTGTCGAAGAAGCCGGTGCCGTCGGTGGCGGAGCCGGGGGCGGGGCGGATCACGGCGGTGGCGGTCAGGTCGCGGGCGAGGTCCCGGGGCCAGTGCACGGCGACCCCGGCGGCGGCCAGCCGGCTCGCCACGACACCGAGCAGGTCGCCCAGCTCCTCCTCGGACAGGGCGAGGACGTCGGGC
>NZ_JACBWZ010000969.1 GCF_013870595.1 Streptomyces sp. WELS2
ATCTGACCCTCATGGCGCCCGGGTCCGTACCGGAGTTCGAGGCGGACGCCGAGCTGATCTCCGCGCTCGCCGCGACCGCCGCCACCGTCGGCCGGATCCCCGAGCGGCGCAAGCCGGAGCCGGTGGCCGAGCGCCCCGCGCCCTTCTTCTTCCTGCTCGACCTGGCCATGCCCCGCGACATCGACGCGGCCGTGCACCGGCTGGCCGGGGTCCGCCTGGTGGACATCGAGTCGCTGGCGGAGGCCTCCGCCGACGCGCCGATGGCCGCCGACGTGGACCAGGTGCGGCGCATCGTCGCCGACGAGGTCGCGGCCTTCGGCGCCGCGCTGCGGGCGGCGCACATCACCCCCACCGTGGTCGCGCTGCGCGCCATGGCCGCCGACGTGGTCGCCAGTGAGCTGGCCCGCCTGCACGGCCGCCTGCCCGACCTGGACGAGCGCCAGCGCGGCGAGATCCGGCAGACCGTGCACCGGGTCGTCGACAAGCTGCTGCACGCGCCGACGGTACGGGTCAAGCAGCTCGCGGCCGAACCCGGCGGCGCCGGGTACGCGGACGCGCTGCGCACCCTGTTCGACCTCGACCCCGAGACGGCCGCGGCCGTGTCCGGGGCCGGGGACAGCACGCGGAACAAGAACCGAGGGCCAGCATGAGTGAGAAGGCACTGCGGCTGGGGACCAGGCGGAGCAAACTCGCCATGGCCCAGTCCGGGCAGGTGGCCGAGACCGTCCGCGAGGTGACCGGCCGGCCCGTCGAGCTGGTCGAGATCACCACGTACGGCGATGTCTCCCGGGAGGCGCTGGCGCAGATCGGCGGCACGGGTGTGTTCGTCACCGCGCTGCGGGACGCGCTGCTCAAGGGCGAGGTCGACTTCGCGGTTCATTCGCTGAAGGACCTCCCGACCGCGCAGCCCGCGGAGCTGGTCCTGGCGGCCGTACCGGAACGCGAGGACCCGCGGGACGTCATCGTCGCCCGCGACGCGCTGAAGTTCACCGACCTGCCGCGCGGCGCCCGCATCGGCACGGGCGCGCCGCGCCGCATGGCGCAGCTGAACGCGTACGCCCGCGCACACGGACTGGACATCGAGACGGTCCCGATCCGCGGCAACGTCGACACCCGCATCCGGTACGTCCGCGACGGCGAGCTGGACGCGGTCGTGCTGGCCGCCGCCGGCCTCAACCGGATCGGCCGCATCGACGAGGTGACCGACTTCCTGTCGGTCGACACGGTTCTGCCCGCCCCCGGCCAGGGGGCCCTGGCGATCGAGTGCGCCGCGGACAACGCGGAACTGATCGCCGCGCTCGGTGAGCTGGACGACCCGTTCACGCGGGCCGCCGTCACCGCCGAGCGGTCACTGCTCGCCGCCCTGGAGGCCGGTTGCAGCGCACCCGTGGGAGCGCTGGCCGACCTTCCCCCACTCTCGGCTCCGCTCGAGCGGGGGGACCCCCATGCCGACGGGCAGATTGTCAAGGAAATGCGCCTGCGCGGCGTCGTCGGCACGACCGACGGCACCCGCATGGTGCAGCTGTCCACCACCGGTCCCGTGCCCCAGACGCACGACCAGGCGTGGGCACTCGGTCGCGAACTCGCCACCGAGATGCTCGCCCAGGGCGCGGCCGGTCTGATGGGGGAGCGAGCACATTGAGCCCCACCGCCCTTCCTGCCGCCGGTCCGGAACACGGGCACGTCACCTTCCTCGGTGCCGGACCCGGGGATCCGGGACTGCTGACTCTGCGCGCCGTGGAGGCGCTGTCGAACGCGGACGTCCTGGTCGCCGAGCACGAGGTGCTCGACGTCATCCGGACGCACGCCCGACAGGGCGTCTCCGTCGTGCAGACGGACGCCGATCCCTCCTCGGTCTCGCCGCCGGGCACGGGCACGCCCCAGCTGACGGTGGTTGACGGCACGTCAACACCCGTCGCTGTCCCGGGTACTGCCCGGGATGCCGCTCATCTTGTCATGGAGGCCGCGCGGGGCGGCAGGCGGGTCGTCCGTGCGGTGTCCGGCGACCCGGGACTGGATACGTGCGCGGCGGAGGAGATGCTCGCGTGCGCCGCGGCCGGGGTGCCCTTCGAGGTCGTCCCCGGGGTCTCGGTGGCGATGTCGGCGCGCGGCAGGAAGACGCGGTCGATCGGGTCGAACACCG
>NZ_JACBWZ010000097.1 GCF_013870595.1 Streptomyces sp. WELS2
CGTGGCCCGGTCGGCCGACACCACCAGCGCGGCCAGCGCCGTGGTGACCGGGACCGAGGCGACCAGACCGATCGAGCCCACCAGCGTGCGCACGATCTCCTCGGCCACCAGCTCGCTGTTGGCCACGGTCCCGACGCTGCTCCGCGCGATCGAGAACAGCAGCAACAACGGCAGCGCCGCACCGGCGTAGGCGAGCACCAGGGTGTTGACCACGGAGGCGATGTGGTCGCGGCCGATCCGGATGCCCGCCCGGTACAGCCCGCGCCAGCCCATCGATGGATTGGCCTCGTGCAGCTCCCAGACGGCCGAGGTCTGGGTCACCGTCACATCGTCCAGGACGCCGAGCGAACCGATGATGACCCCGGCCAGCAGCAGACCGCTCATGTCGATCGACGGATACAGGCCGTGGATCAGACCGGTGTTGTCGTCCGTGTTGCCGGTCAGCGCGGCCCAGCCGATGAACAGCGAGCCGAGCACACCGATCAGCGCAAGCGATATCAGCGTGCCGAGCACCGCCACCGAGGTACGGGCCGACAGCCCGTGACACAGGTACAGGGCGATCAGCATGATGGCGCTCGACCCGACCACGGCCACCAGCAGCGGGTTCGAACCCTCGAGGATCGCCGGCAGGATGAACAGCGTCAGCACCAGGAAGCTGACGGCCAGTGCGACCAGCGCCATGACACCGCGCAGTCGGCCCACCAGCACCACGGCCACCGCGAAGATCCCCGCGAGTAGCGTCATGGGGAACTTCCGGTTCACGTCGGTCACCGCGTACTGCAGGTCCTTAGGCGCCGAGGGCTCGTAGGCGACGACGACCTTCTCGCCCTGGTGGAGCTGGCGCGACTGGTCCGGTTGAACGATCTCGGTGAAGGTACGGCCCTCGTCCTTGCCGGTGTCGACCCGGATGGTGGCCTTCTTGCAGGTGCCGGCGGCTCGTTGCTGGGCCGAGCCGCCCTCGGCCGTGGAGGTGTCACCGGTCGGCGGCACACCGGAGGCGTTCGCCGCCGCGCAGCTCAGCTCGACGACCCGGGTGACCGTGGCCTGCTGGGTCTGCCGGTCGAAACCGACACCGGTGCGCTTGTGGGCCGGGGCATGTCCGGGCCAGAGCACCACGAGGCCGACCAGGACGGCGGCGGTGAAGGGGATCAGGATCGCCGCGATGACCTTGCGCAGGTGCTGGGAGACGGGAGCGGCGGGGCCGTGGCTGTGACCGTGCGCGTGACCGTGCCCGGAAGCGGCTCCATGGCCGCCTCCGGAAGCCCTGTGACCGTGCGCGGTGCCCGGTTCCGCGCCGTCCCGGCGGTGCGGCTCGGGCGGCTGGTACGGGTGCTGCTCCATGCTGGTCACCGACCGATCATCCCAAGAACGCAGGGGGGCCCACTGTTCACCGCGCCCTACATGGCGCTAGCGTGGAGGCACCTTTGCACACGCGGGAGCTCGGAGCACCGGGCTGAGAGGGCGCTGACCTCCGTGGATGCGATGTTTCACGTGGAACGAGCGATGTTCCACGGGGAGCGTCGGCCGACGGAAGCCGCTGCGTCGACCGCCGAACCTGTTACCGGGTAATGCCGGCGTAGGGAGTAGGTCTCATGACCAACAAGGACGCACGCACGCCTGCCTCCGCTCAGGACGAGAAGTCCACGGAGGCCGGGAAGTCCATCGGCTGGCACAAGGCGTATGTCGAGGGCTCGCGCCCCGACCTCCGAGTGCCGGTCCGTCAGGTGCATCTCACCAACGGGCAGTCGGTCACGCTGTACGACACATCGGGCCCGTACACCGATCCACTCGTCGACACGGATGTCCGCAGGGGGTTGTCGCCGCTGCGGGAGAACTGGATCATCGCCCGCGGCGACACCGAGGAGTACGCGGGCCGTCCCGTCCGTCCCGAGGACGACGGGATCAAGCACACCTCGCCGCGCGGCGGGCTGCGCAACCTGGACGCGGTCTTCCCCGGCCGCCCGCGCCAGCCGCGGCGGGGGCGCGACGGTCAGGCGGTGACGCAGCTCGCGTACGCCCGCCGGGGCGAGATCACCCCGGAGATGGAGTTCGTGGCCCTCCGGGAGAACGTCTCGCCCGAGGTGGTCCGCGAGGAGATCGCGGCGGGCCGGGCCGTGCTGCCGGCCAACGTCAACCACCCGGAGATCGAGCCGATGATCATCGGCAAGCGATTCCTGGTGAAGGTGAACGCCAACATCGGCAACTCGGCGGTGACGTCCTCCATCGAGGAGGAGGTCGAGAAGATGACCTGGGCGACCCGCTGGGGCGCCGACACGGTCATGGATCTGTCCACCGGCCGCAACATCCACACCACCCGCGAGTGGGTGCTGCGCAACTCCCCCGTCCCCATCGGCACGGTGCCGCTCTACCAGGCGCTGGAGAAGGTCGACGGCAAGGCCGAGGAACTGACCTGGGAGATCTACAAGGACACCGTCATCGAGCAGGCCGAGCAGGGCGTGGACTACATGACCGTCCACGCGGGCGTCCGGCTGCCGTACGTCCCGCTCACCGCCAACCGCAAGACCGGCATCGTCTCGCGCGGCGGCTCCATCATGGCCGCGTGGTGCCTGGCGCACCACAAGGAGTCGTTCCTGTACGAGAACTTCGAGGAGCTGTGCGAGATCCTCGCCGCCTACGACGTCACGTACTCGCTGGGTGACGGCCTGCGGCCCGGTTCCATCGCCGACGCCAACGACGAGGCGCAGTTCGCGGAGCTGCGGACGCTCGGTGAACTCAACCGGATCGCCCGGCGGTTCAACGTGCAGACGATGATCGAGGGCCCCGGGCACGTCCCGATGCACAAGATCAAGGAGAACATCGACCTTCAGCAGGAGATCTGCGACGAGGCTCCGTTCTATACGCTCGGCCCGCTGACCACGGACGTCGCTCCGGCGTACGACCACATCACCTCCGGCATCGGTGCCGCGATGATCGCCTGGTGGGGCACGGCGATGCTCTGCTACGTCACGCCCAAGGAGCACCTGGGCCTGCCCAACCGGGACGACGTCAAGACCGGCGTCATCACCTACAAGATCGCCGCGCACGCGGCGGATCTCGCCAAGGGGCATCCCGGGGCGCAGGAGTGGGACGACGCGCTGTCCGACGCCCGTTTCGAGTTCCGGTGGGAGGACCAGTTCAACCTCGCTCTGGACCCCGACACGGCACGGGAGTTCCACGACGAGACGCTGCCGGCCGAGCCCGCCAAGACGGCCCACTTCTGTTCCATGTGCGGTCCGAAGTTCTGCAGCATGAAGATCTCGCAGGACATCCGGCGGGAACACGGCGGCAGCCGGGCCGAGATCGAGGCGGGCATGGCCCAGAAGTCGCAGGAGTTCGCGGCGGCCGGCAACCGGGTGTACCTGCCCATCGCCGACTGAACCGCCCACCGTGAACGCACCGCGCCGGCTGCTCCGTACGCGGTGCGGTACCGCGTGGCCCGGTGTCCGGCCGGGCCACGGTGGTACACGTCCGGACTACTCGGGGCGGTGCTCCGGCCCGCCGAAGTCCGGGCTCGTGTAGTCGGGGCCGCTGAAGCGCGGGCGGCCGGGCGCCGTGCCGTCGCCGGGGCTGCTGAAGCCGGGCCGGTCGTATCCCAGGCGCGGGATGCGGCCGGTCGGTGCGGACGGGAGCGGGTGCTGTGCGCCGGCCGGGCCGGCCTTGGCCAGTGCCTCCTCGAGGAAGGGCAGGATGCCCCGCTCCAGCAGGGCGGCCCGCCAGGCCTCTCTGGCCCGATCCAGCGCCTCCTCGTCCGCCCTGTCCCGGGCCCGGGAGCCCGCCGGGGTGCGGTTGCGCAGGGCAGCGAGCAGCAGCCCGACGGCGGCGACCAGGGCCGTCGCCGCGGTCAGCGCGGCGAACACCCAGCCGGTGGCGAGCAGGGTGCGGGCGAGGACCTGCTCGGAGCTCAACGCCCGCAGGACGTAGCCGACGAGCAGGAAGATCGCCGCCGCCGTCCCGGAGAGGACGGGCGCCAGCACGGCGAGGACCGCGGCGGCGCCCGCGCCGGTGTCCTCGGCGGCCTCGTCGGGCGTGGTGCCCGTGTCCGGAGCGGTCGCTGTGGCGGTGGAGTCGCCGGTGGCCGCCGGGGCGGTCAGCGCCGGGTGGCGCAGTGTGTCGCGCAGTTCGGCGTAATGCCGGTACTCGGCCGCCGCGGCCGCCGCGATCAGGGCGGAGGCGTCGAGTGCCATGGCGCGCAGTTGTCCGGTCGTCAGCCGCCGTCCGGCAGCGGCCGGTTCCGGTCGGTGCGGTACGGAGCGCAGAACCTCGTCGAGCAGCCGCTCGAATTCCCGGAGGTCCTCGCTCTTCAAGTGCTGCGGAAGGCTGTTCATCTGCATCCCCCGATGCTCCGTAGGGCTTGGGGCTCGCGCGCCGGCTGCCGTCGGGCAGAAACGGAGGGGAGCCTGCTACGGATAAGCCGATGGTAGAGCCGTGACGGCGGGCGATGACAGGGGATTGCCGGAAATTGCCCTCCGGCCTGCGCGTACGCGGTCCGGAGGACGCCTGTCCGGGGAACGCTCAGTTGTCCAGCGGGAGTTGCTGGACCAGCAGCTTTCCGGCCATGGTCACTCCGCCGTCCATGGCGATGGCCAGTCCGTCGGCGTAGACGTGCGGCCCTTCGACGACCGGGCCGGTGCCCTCCTCGCCGTCCTCGGAGCCGACCTCGCCGAGGAGGTAGGGGATGGGGCTGTGCCCGTGAACGACGCGGGTGCCGCCGTACGTATCCAGGAGGGTGCGCACGGCGTCGGCGCCGCCCTCGTCGCGGAAGGAGAAGCGCTTGGTGAACTTGCGGAACAGATCCCAGACCTCGTCGGCGTCGTTACGGGTCAGGGTCTCGCGGACGGTGTCGTTGACCGCTTCGATGGAGTCGCCGTAGTCCAGGTAGGCGGTGGTGTCGGAGTGGACGAGCAGATAGCCGTCGACCACCTCCACGGCGTCGAGGCGGGCCATCCACTGCAGATGGTGGTCCTGGAGGCGGTCCATGTCGGTCTTCTGGCCGCCGTTGAGCAGCCAGGCCGCCTGGAAGGTGGCGGTGCCCGCACCCGAGTTGACGGGGGTGTCGCCGAATCGCTTGGCACCGAGCAGCAGCAGCTCGTGGTTGCCCATGAGGGCCTTGCAGTAACCGCCCGCAGCGGCGGCCTCGGCGGACAGCCGCATGACCAGATCGATGACGCCGATGCCGTCCGGGCCGCGGTCGGTGAAGTCGCCGAGGAACCACAGCCGGGTGGTACCGGCGCACCACTGGCCCGAGGCGTCGATCAGGCCCTGCTCCTGCAGGGCGGCCACCAGCTCGTCCAGGTAGCCGTGGACGTCGCCGACGACGTAGAGCGGTCCGGGCCCGGTCGCGGGCTGCGGGGCCGGCGGGGCGGGGACGGGCTCGACGGGGAGCTGGAGGGTGTCGCCGCGGTTGATGACCGGAAGGTCGCGCTGGGTGGGGGTGTAACCCTCGGGGTACGCCTCGTCGTCGGCCGGGACGGCGTTGCCGGGGTGGGTGCCGCCGGCGTACGGACCGGTCTCGTGCACGTACGCGGGTACCCGGAAGTCGCGCAGCGTCGCCGTCCGCTCCGCCTCGGGTCCCTGACCGGCCCCCTGAGTCATCAGACCCCTCCACCATCGCGCCGCATCTGCACCGCTTCGGACTGCCTGGTCGCAGCGGTCCGCGGTGTCGTGGGGCCCATCATAGGAATGCGCGTCGCGCCGTGTGATGACCCAGGGGTGGTGAATCGGAACAAGACTCCGGTTCACCGCGGCTTTCGCCCTGTTTGGGCACATGTTCGACCAGCTGTCGGCCGATTGATCCCCCGGCCGACCGGTTGCCGTGCCGCACCGGACGCGCCCCGTGCCGCGTCCGCCGGGCCCCGCGCCGCCCCGGGGTGCCCGGGGCGCTACCGGTCATCCGGGGTGCGCGGAGGGCTGACCGTCGTGCGCGGGGACCGCCGCTGCGAGGAGGTGCGCACGATCAGCTCCGTCGGTATCACCTGCTCGACCGGCTGCTCGGACTCCACGCCTTCGATCGCGTCGATGAGGAGCTGGACGACGGCGGTGCCGATCCGGCGCGGCTTCAGCGACAGCGTGGTGACGGGCGGCTCGGTGCTGGCGTACATGGTCGACTCGCTGCAGCACACCAGCAGCAGGTCGTCGGGGACGCGCAGGCCGTAACGGCGCGCGGCGGCGAGCAGATCGGTGCCGTTGGGGTCGAACAGCCCGTAGACCGCGTCGGGCCGGTCGGGGCGGGCGAGCAGCCGGTCGGCGGCTACGGCGCCCGCGCACGGGTCGTGTGCCGGGTACGCCTCGTAGACCGGGTCCTGGCCGACCCGTTCGCACCAGCGCAGGTATGCGGTGGTGGACAGATGCGTGTAGGTGTCCGTCGAGGTGCCCGTGAGCAGGCCGATGCGGCGGGCGCCGGCGTCGGCGAGATGGTCGAGGATGCCGAGTACGGCTGCCTCGTGGTCGTTGTCCACCCAGGCGGTGACGGGGAGGGAGCCGGCCGGGCGGCCGTCGGAGACGACGGGCAGTCCCTGCCGGACGAGCTCGCTGACCACCGGGTCCTGGTCGGAGGGGTCGATGACGACCGTGCCGTCCAGGGCCACGTTGGACCAGACGTCGTGGCGGGAGGTCGCGGGCAGGATGACCAGGGCGTAGCCGCGGGCGAGCGCGGCCGAGGTGGCGGCCCGGGCCATCTCCGCGAAGTACGCGAACTCCGTGAAGGTGAAAGGTTCATCCCCGTAGGTCGTCACGGTCAGGCCGATCAGGCCCGACTTGCCCGTACGGAGGGTTCGGGCGGCTGCCGAGGGCCGGTACCCGAGGCGGTCGGCGACCTCGCGGACGTGGCGCCGGGTGGCATCCGGGAGCCGGCCCTTGCCGTTGAGGGCGTCGGACACGGTCGTGATGGAGACCCCGGCGGCGGCGGCGACGTCTCTGATGCCCGCCCGGCCCGGCCGACTGCCTCGACGTGAGGTTTCCGCGCGGCTCACCTGGTGCTTCCCTGCTGCTGTCATGGCGAGCCGATAGTAGGGCTCATGCGGCGGGGTGGTGCGGTCGCATATGCACACCTCGGGAGGCACGTTTCTGCATGGCCATTTGGCGTCAAGTTCCTTAGAAATAAAGGTCGTTGCGTGTTCCCAGGGTAAGACGCGGCTTGCGGGGGCGTACGGACCTGCCAAGCGCTCGATGTTTCGAAGAGGTCTCAACTCACCTGCACGGGCGACGCGCGCCAGGGCGCAAGCCACCGGCGCATAGATATATGTGCGGCGCGCCCCCCGAATCGGGCGCCTTCGTGCGGGGATGCCCCCGATGCCGCCGGAGCCGTGCGATCCGTGCCTTCTCCGGGCCGGAGGGGCCACGGGTCCGGCGGTGCCGCACCTGTACTCAGCCGGGCCGAATCCTCTTAAGGTGAGCAGTATTGGAAGCCGGCGGCGTCGACGGTCCGCCGGTGGTCGCGAGGAGGACTGCGGTGAGCGAGACAAGCCCCAAGCTGCGCGCCGAGCTGGAGGGTATCCCCACCTACAAGCCGGGCAAGCCGGCCGCGGCCGGCGGTCCGGTCGCCTACAAGCTGTCCTCCAACGAGAACCCGTACCCGCCGCTGCCGGGCGTGCTGGAGAGCGTGACCGCTGCGGCCTGTGACTTCAACCGTTACCCGGACATGGCCTGCACCGGGCTGATGAACGAGCTGTCCGACCGCTTCGGCGTGCCGCTGACCCACCTGGCGACCGGGACCGGCTCGGTGGGAGTCGCCCAGCAGCTGATCCAGGCCACCAGCGGTCCCGGTGACGAGGTGATCTACGCCTGGCGGTCGTTCGAGGCGTACCCGATCATCACGCAGGTCAGCGGCGCCCGGTCGGTTCAGGTGCCGCTGACGTCGGAGGATGTGCACGACCTGGACGCGATGGCGGACGCGATCACCGACCGGACGCGGCTGATCTTCGTGTGCAACCCCAACAACCCGACCGGCACGGTGGTGCGGCGCGCCGAGCTGGAGCGGTTCCTCGACCGGGTGCCCGGTGACGTCCTGGTGGTGCTGGACGAGGCCTACCGGGAGTTCATCCGCGACCCCGAGGTGCCCGACGGCGTCGAGCTGTACCGGCAGCGGCCCAACGTCTGCGTGTTGCGGACCTTCTCCAAGGCCTATGGGCTGGCCGGGCTGCGGATCGGGTTCGCGATCGCCCATGAGCCGGTGGCGGCGGCGCTGCGCAAGACGGCGGTGCCGTTCGGGGTGAGCCAGCTCGCGCAGGAGGCGGCGATCGCCTCGCTGCGGGCCGAGGACGAGCTGCTGGGCCGGGTCGGCTCGCTGGTGTGTGAGCGCACGCGGGTGGTCGACGCGCTGCGGGGTCAGGGCTGGACGGTCCCGGAGACCCAGGCCAACTTCGTGTGGCTGCGACTGGGGGAGCGCACCGCCGCGTTCGCGCAGGCCTGTGAGGAGCACGGAGTGGTGGTCCGGCCGTTCCCGGGCGAGGGTGTGCGGGTGACGGTCGGCGAGGCGGAGGCGAACGACATCTTCCTGAAGGTGACGGAGGCGTTCCCCAAGGAGCGGTGACTTGGCGTGGTGCCCGGTGCCGTGGGAGCTGTGGCTCTCCGATGGCACGGGAGCGCCGCGAGGAGTTGTGATCCCGCGGCGGGATCAGCCCTCGATCAGTTCCAGGCGGATGGGGTCGCCGGCTCGTACGGTCGCCAGGAGACCGGCGTCCCCGTCCAGGCTGCCGAGGATGTTGCACGGGCTCGCGAGACGGCATTCCCCGTCGTGTGAGATCGGTGTGGGTCCGTAGGGGAGGGCGAGGGCGTTGCCTTCCGTCCAGAAGGCCACCGTGCCCGGTTCCACGACCTGGCGGGCGTCCGTTTCACGTGAAACAGAGACGCCTGTGTCGAAATACACCTCTTCGCCCCATGTGCTCGCGGTCGAGGCGAGAGGCAGGGCCTTGGCGAGGGCCTGCGCGGTCGGGGTGGTTGCGTCGAGGCTCGCGGTGATGCTGCCCGCGGGCCAGGAAATGCGTATCTGCATGGCGGGCAATTCAACAAGATGTTGAAGTCGCTGCCAAGGTCTTGACACCACGGCGATAGGGGGGACCCCCCTGTCCCGGCCGAAAATCAGTGCGTCATAATGGCTTGTGAATGTGAACGCGTTCACAAGCGCGTCCCGTTTGCTCCTGTATGCGGGCAACAAACAGGGGCAAACCGCCGCTGACCACGCCGTAGTAAGGAGAGTGACGACGTGGACCTGGCTTTGGCGCCGGAAACACTGGCGCGCTGGCAGTTCGGCATCACCACCGTCTACCACTTCCTGTTCGTTCCGTTGACGATCTCCCTGGCCGCGCTGACGGCCGGGCTGCAGACGGCCTGGGTGCGCACGGAGAAGGAGAAGTACCTCAGAGCGACCAAGTTCTGGGGCAAGCTCTTCCTGATCAACATCGCCATGGGCGTGGTCACCGGCATCGTGCAGGAGTTCCAGTTCGGCATGAACTGGTCGGACTACTCCCGCTTCGTCGGTGACATCTTCGGCGCCCCGCTCGCCTTCGAGGCGCTGATCGCGTTCTTCTTCGAGTCCACGTTCATCGGCCTGTGGATCTTCGGCTGGGACAAGCTGCCGAAGAAGATCCACCTGGCCTGCATCTGGATGGTCTCGATCGGCACGATCCTGTCGGCGTACTTCATCCTCGCGGCCAACTCCTGGATGCAGCACCCGGTCGGGTACAAGATCGACAAGGCGAGGGGCCGGGCCGAGCTGACCGACTTCTGGGCCGTGCTGACCCAGAACACCGCCCTCACCCAGGCCTTCCACACGCTCTCGGCGGCCTTCCTGACCGGCGGCGCCTTCATGGTGGGCATATCCGCCTACCACCTGGCCCGTAGGAAGCACATCCGCGTGATGAAGACCTCGTTGCGGCTCGGCCTGATCACCGTGGTCATCGCCGGCCTGCTCACCGCGATCAGCGGCGACACCCTCGGCAAGGTGATGTTCAAGCAGCAGCCGATGAAGATGGCCGCCGCCGAGGCGCTGTGGGACGGCCAGAAGCCCGCGCCGTTCTCGATCTTCGCCTACGGCGACGTGGAGAAGGGCCACAACAGCGTGGCCATCGAGATCCCGGGCCTGCTCTCCTTCCTCGCCGACGACAACTTCACCTCGTACGTCCCCGGCATCAACGACGTCAACAAGGCCGAGCAGCAGAAGTTCGGACCCGGTGACTACCGGCCCAACATCCCGGTGGCCTTCTGGGGCTTCCGCTGGATGATCGGCTTCGGTATGGCCTCCTTCGCCATCGGGCTGGTCGGACTCTGGCTGACCCGCAAGAAGTTCATGCTGCCGCAGCACCTCAGGGTCGGCGAGGACGAGGTGCCGCACCTGGTGCTGTTCAAGAACCAGGCGCTCGGTACGAAGCTCACCCCTTGGTACTGGCGCATCGCGACCTGGACGATGGCCTTCCCGCTGATCGCGAACTCCTGGGGCTGGATCTTCACCGAGATGGGCCGCCAGCCCTGGGTCGTCTACGGCGTCCTCCAGACCCGGGACGCGGTCTCCCCCGGTGTCTCCCAGGGCGAGGTCATCACCTCGATGGCCGTCTTCACCGCGCTGTACGCGATCCTCGCCGTGGTCGAGGTCAAGCTGCTCGCGAAGTACGTCAAGGCCGGCCCGCCCGAACTCACCGAGGCCGACCTCAACCCGCCCACGAAGATCGGCGGCGACACCCGTGACGCCGACAAGCCGATGGCCTTCTCGTACTAGGCCGGGGGAACAGTCATGGAACTTCACGACGTCTGGTTCGTCCTGATCGCCGTCCTGTGGACCGGCTACTTCTTCCTGGAGGGCTTCGACTTCGGAGTCGGCGTCCTCACCAAGCTGCTGGCCCGGGACCGAGCCGAGCGCCGGGTGCTGATCAACACCATCGGGCCGGTCTGGGACGGCAACGAGGTATGGCTGCTCACCGCGGGCGGCGCGACCTTCGCCGCCTTCCCCGAGTGGTACGCCACCCTCTTCTCCGGCTTCTACCTGCCGCTGCTGCTCATCCTGGTCTGCCTGATCGTCCGAGGCGTCGCCTTCGAGTACCGGGTCAAGCGGCCCGAGGAGAAGTGGCAGCGCAACTGGGAGACGGCGATCTTCTGGTGCTCGCTCCTCCCGGCGTTCCTGTGGGGCGTGGCCTTCGGGAACATCGTGCACGGTGTGAAGATTGACCAGCACTTCGAGTACGTCGGTGACGTCTGGGATCTGCTGAACCCCTACGCCCTGCTCGGCGGCCTGGTGACGCTCACGCTGTTCACCTTCCACGGAGCGGTCTTCACCGCGCTCAAGACCGTCGGCGACATCCGGGTGCGGGCGCGGAAGCTGGCCCGGTGGGTCGGTCTGGTGGCGGCCGTCGTGGCCCTGGCCTTCCTGCTGTGGACCCAGGCCGACAGCGGTGACGGCAAGAGCCTGATCGCCGTCATCGTGGCCGTCGCCGCCCTGGTCGCCGCACTGGTGGCCAACCAGGCCGGACGGGAGGGCTGGGCGTTCGCGCTGTCCGGGGTCACCATCGTGGCCGCCGTGGCGGTGCTCTTCCTCTCGCTCTTCCCGAACGTCATGCCGTCCACCCTGAACGGGGAGTGGAGCCTGACGGTCACCAACGCCTCGTCCAGCCCCTACACCCTCAAGATCATGACCTGGCTGGCGGCGATCGCCACCCCGCTCGTCGTGCTCTACCAGGGCTGGACCTACTGGGTGTTCCGCAAGCGGATCGGCACGCAGCACATCGCTCCCGACGCCGCTCACTGAGTCCGCCGAGGGTGTGTTTCACGTGAAACACACCCTCTGGACCGAAGGGCATGTTTCACGTGAAACCAATCGATCCACGCCTGCTGCGGTACGCCCGTGCCACCCGACTCTTCCTCGTGGCCGTCGTCGGCCTGGGGGCCGTGGGCGCCGGACTGGTCATCGCGCAGGCGATGCTCGTCGCCGAGATCGTCGTCGACACGTTCCAGCACGGTGAGTCGGCCGCCGGTCTGCGCACTCCCCTGCTGCTGTTGGCGGCCGTGGCCATCGGGCGGTCGGTGGTCGCGTGGCTCACCGAACTCGCGGCGCACCGGGCCGGCGCGGCGGTGAAGTCGGAGCTGCGCGGGCGGCTGCTGGACCGGGCCTCGGCGCTCGGCCCAGGATGGCTGAGCGGGCAGCGGACCGGCTCGCTGGTCACCCTGGCCACCCGCGGGGTCGATGCCCTGGACGACTACTTCTCGCGCTATCTCCCGCAGCTGGGGCTGGCCGTGGTCGTGCCGGTGGCGGTGCTGGCGCGGATCGTCACGGAGGACTGGGTGTCGGCGGCGATCATCGTCGGCACCCTGCCGCTGATCCCGCTGTTCATGGTGCTGATCGGCTGGGCGACGCAGTCCCGGATGGACCGACAGTGGCGGCTGCTGTCCCGGCTGTCCGGCCACTTCCTGGACGTGGTCGCGGGTCTGCCGACGCTGAAGGTGTTCGGCCGGGCCAAGGCACAGGCCGAGTCCATCCGGCGGATCACCGGGGAGTACCGGCAGGCCACACTGCGCACCCTGCGGATCGCCTTCCTCTCCTCCTTCGCGCTGGAACTGCTGACCACGCTGTCCGTCGCGCTGGTCGCCGTGACGATCGGGATGCGGCTCGTCCACGGGGACATGGACCTGTACACCGGGCTGCTGATCCTGGTGCTGGCACCCGAGGCGTATCTCCCGCTGCGGCAGGTGGGGGCGCAGTACCACGCGGCGGCGGAGGGCCTGGCCGCCGCGGAGGAGATCTTCTCCGTGCTGGAGACGCCGGTCCAGGTGCCGGGCACGGGCGCGGTGCCCGCGGGCGCCCTGGCCTTCGAGGATGTCGGTGTCCGCTATCCCGGGCGCTCGTCGGACGCGGTGACCGGTGTGTCGTTCCGTGTGGAGCCCGGTGAGACGGTGGCGCTGGTCGGGCCGAGCGGGGCGGGCAAGTCGACGCTGCTGAACGTGTTGCTGGGCTTCGTACGGCCCACCGGAGGGCGGGTGCGGGTCGGGGGCGCCGATCTCGCAGACCTGGACCTGGAGGAGTGGCGGTCGCGGATCGCCTGGGTGCCGCAGCGGCCGCATCTGTACGCCGGGACCATCGCGGAGAACGTGCGGCTGGCCCGGCCCGGGGCCGATGAGGGTGCCGTGCGGCAGGCGTTGCGGGACGCGGGCGCGTGGGAGTTCGTGGTGGCGCTGCCGGACGGGGCCGACACCGTGCTCGGGGAGGACGGGGCCGGGTTGTCGGCGGGGCAGCGGCAGCGGCTGGCGCTGGCCCGGGCGTTTCTCGCGGACCGGCCCGTGCTGTTGCTGGACGAGCCGACGGCCGCGCTGGACGGGGCGACGGAGGGGGACGTCGTGGCGGCGGTGCGGAGGCTGGCCGCCGGGCGGACCGTGCTCCTGGTCGTGCACCGGCCCGCGTTGCTGGGGGTGGCCGACAGGGTCGTACGGCTGGGTGGTGCGGAGGTCACGGAGCCCCCGGTGGACGGCCGGGCTCCCGGTGGGCTCCGCCCCCTGGTCCCCCGTCCGCGCCCACTCGGTGGGCCAGGCGTTCCAGGCGCCGGTAGACCGCCCCCCTGGTGTCGGCCAGCATCCGCAGGACGGCGTCGTGCGAGACCAGCCGCTCGGCATAGCGGAAGACGGCCCGCCCGATGCCGAAGGCACGGGTCGCGGTCACGGCCACCATCAGATACAGCACCGGGGGCTGCTGCGAGGCCCGCGAGATGAGCCAGCCGGAGGTCGCCATCAGCCCGACGGCGCTGCCCAGCGCCA
>NZ_JACBWZ010000970.1 GCF_013870595.1 Streptomyces sp. WELS2
CCGACGAGCCCGGCCGGGTCGCCCTCGCGCCGCGGCAGCCGGAACCACCAGGCGTCCATGGGGCAGGCGAAGCGGCGCAGCCGCAGTTCCGGCCGGGCGCGCGCCAGCGATCCGCGGCCGTCGCAGGCCACGGTGAGGACGGCGCGCAGCGTGCCGGTGCCGCCGTCGGCGGTGCGGTAGCGCACCCCGGCGACCCGCCCGGACTCGACCAGGAACCCGGTCGCCTCGGTGTTCATCCGCAGCTCGAAGGACGGTTCGCGCCGGGCCTCCTCGGCCAGCAGGTCCAGCAGGTCCCACTGGGGCACCATCGCCACGTAGTCGTAGGGTCCGCGCAGGACGGAGAGGTCGGCGACCGTGACCGGCGCGCGGCCCGCCCCCACGGGCAGCTGGACGGTGCGGACCCTGCGCTGCGGCAGCCGGGCGAAGCGCTCGGCCAGGCCCAGTTCGTCCAGCAGGGCCAGGGTCGACGGGTGGACCGTGTCGCCGCGGAAGTCGCGCAGGAAGTCGGCGTGTTTCTCCAGCACCGTGACCCGGACCCCGGCGCGGGCCAGCAGCAGCCCGAGCACCATGCCCGCCGGGCCGCCGCCCACGACACAGCATGTGGTCTCGTCGTCCATCGCCGTGCCGCCCTTCTCAGGAGCCGTTATTCATCATGCGATGAATATATGCCCCTCCGGTGGCCGCCACAAGGCGGCGTGTCACCGCGGGCCAGGAGGGCACTCGTTCCGCGCCCGGCACGGACCGCAGGACGCCGGCGTGATCGATGGAGGTCTCATGACGACGGACGCCGCACGCTACGCCGACGGCCGGAGCGAGCCGCCGCTGGGCGGTTACGCCGCCCTCGCCTCCGTGTTCGCGGCGGGCATCGGCACGTTCGCGGTGCTGGCCCGGCGCCGGGGCGTACGGCTGCCGCAGGACGTGCCGCCGTGGGACGTGCTGCTGATGGGCACGGCGGCGTACAAGGCGTCCCGGGTGGTGACCAAGGACAAGATCACCAGCTTCCTCCGCGCGCCGTTCACCCGCCGTGCGGAGGAGGGCGAGGCCAGTGAGGTGATGGACGAGCCGAGGGGCAGCGGGCTCCGGCGGGCCGTCGGCGACCTGGTGTCCTGCCCGTTCTGCACCGCCGCCTGGGCCGCCGGCGCCCTGGCGTGCTCCTACGCCGCCTCCCCCCGGCTCACCCGGCTGGTCGGCGCCGGCTTCGGCGCGCTGACCGTGTCGGACTGGCTCCAGTACGCCTGGACGGCGACCCAGCAGTCGGTCGAGGGCTGAGACGGCGAGGCAGACGGTCGGCGGCCGGGAGACGAGCCGGCAGACGGTCGAGGACCGGGGGACGGGGACGCGGTCACTCCTCCTCCGCCGCGGCGGACAGTTCCACGTCCAGCACCCCGTCGTCCCGGAACAGCTCCGAGGCGAGCCCGGAGGGATCCGCGGTGCCCTCCAGTTGCAGCAGCACCCGCGCGGCGTCGTCGGTGCGGCCGGGCAGCCGTTCCACCTTGACCTGCACGATGCGGAAGCCGCGCCGGGTGCATGTCTGCAGCAGGCGGGGCAGCAGCGCCGTTCCCGTCCGGTAGGTCAGGCGCGCCTCGAACGCGGTGGCGGCGCGGCCGGGGACCAGCCGGGACGACAGCAGCGGGAAACCCCGTACCACCAGGAAGTGCAGGGCCGTGACCGCCAGCGCGAGCACGGGCAGCCCGCCGCCGCAGGCCATGCCGACCGCGCAGGTCAGCCAGATGGTGGCGGCCGTGGTCAGGCCCCGTACGGCGTCCCGTCGTACGAAGATCAGGCCGCCGCCGATGAAGCCGATCCCGGAGACGATCTGCGCCGCGACCCGTGAGGGGTCGAAGGACACGTTCTGCAGGCCGAGCACCGCGTTGAAGCCGTGCTGGGAGACCTCCATCATCAGGGCGCTCGCGATGCCGACCAGGGTGTGGGTGCGCAGCCCCGCGCTCTTCTGCTGGGCCTCCCGCTCCCAGCCGATCAGGCTGGACAGCAGCAGCGCGAGCCCCAGTTCGGCCAGTTGCCGCGGCCCCTGTCCGCTGTGGAGGTCCCACAACGGTGCCGCCAGGCCCACAGCCGTCACACGCACCTCCCGTCTCCGCCGTCACCGATGCCCCGCTGCCGACACGTACCCCGCGCCG
>NZ_JACBWZ010000971.1 GCF_013870595.1 Streptomyces sp. WELS2
ACGACTGTGCCGGTCTCACCCAGGCCGCCTGGCGGGCCGCCGGGGTCACACTGCCGCGGACCGCGCACGAGCAGGCGCCGGCCGGCATCCCGGTCACGACGGCCACGATGGAACCCGGTGATCTGGTCTTCTTCTTCGACGACGGCCGGCACGTGGGCCTGTACACCGGCGGCGGCATGATGGTGCACGCCCCGGGACCGGGGAGGGCCGTCCGCGAGGAGCCGGTCCAGGGCTTCGGGGAGGCGGAGGTCCACCGGATCGTCCGGCCGGCCTGACCGGTCGGCCCCGAGCGTGGGCGCGGGATGCGCATAAGCGGGCCCTGGACAAGTCATAAGGATGGCTTATGAGGTCATAGAGCGGACCCCCGTACCAGGTAAGGTCTGCCTTAGTTTAGGCTTCCTGATCAAGTCGCCCGTTCGCGTTCGAAGGGAACCTGATCATGCCGCGCCCCCTGCGGGTAGCCATCGTCGGAGCCGGCCCCGCCGGGATCTACGCCGCCGACGCCCTGCTCAAATCCGAGGTGGCCGCCGACCCCGGTGTGTCCATCGACCTCTTCGAGCGGATGCCCGCCCCGTTCGGCCTGATCCGGTACGGCGTCGCACCCGACCACCCACGCATCAAGGGCATCATCACCGCCCTGCACCAGGTGCTCGACAAGCCGCAGATCCGTCTCTTCGGCAACGTCGACTACCCCACGGACCTCAATCTGGACGACCTCCGCGCCTTCTACGACGCGGTGATCTTCTCCACGGGCGCGATGGCCGACCGCGCGCTGTCCATACCCGGCATCGATCTGGACGGCTCGTACGGCGCCGCCGACTTCGTGTCCTGGTACGACGGGCACCCGGACGTGCCGCGCACCTGGCCGCTCGAGGCGGAGAAGGTCGCCGTGCTCGGCGTCGGCAACGTGGCCCTGGACGTGGCCCGCATCCTGGCCAAGACCGCCGACGAGCTGCTGCCGACCGAGATCCCGCCGAACGTCTACGACGGTCTGAAGGCCAACAAGGCCGTGGAGATCCACGTCTTCGGCCGCCGTGGCCCGGCCCAGGCGAAGTTCAGCCCGATGGAGCTGCGCGAACTGGACCATTCCCCCAACATCGAGGTCATCGTCGACCCCGAGGACATCGACTACGACGAGGGCTCGATCGAGACCCGGCGCGGCAACAAGCAGGCCGACATGGTCGCCAAGACGCTGGAGAACTGGGCGATCCGGGACGCCGGCAACCGTCCGCACAAGCTCTACCTGCACTTCTTCGAGTCCCCGGCGGAGATCCTCGGCGAGGACGGCAAGGTCGTCGGCCTGCGCACCGAGCGCACCGCCCTGGACGGCACCGGCAACGTCAAGGGCACCGGCGTCTTCAAGGACTGGGACGTCACGGCGGTCTACCGCGCGGTCGGCTACCTCTCCGAGAAGCTGCCCAAGCTGCCCTGGGACGAGGAGTCCGGGACCGTGCCGGACGAGGGCGGCCGGGTCGTCGAGGACGGCGGCACCCACCTGCAGTCCACCTACGTCACCGGCTGGATCCGGCGCGGCCCGGTCGGTCTCATCGGCCACACCAAGGGCGACGCCAACGAGACCGTGGCCAACCTGCTGGACGACTACGCGAACGGCCGGCTGCACACCCCGTCCGCGCCCGAGCCGGAGGCCGTGGACGCCTTCCTCGCCGAGCGTAACGTCCGCTTCACCACCTGGGACGGCTGGTACAAGCTGGACGCCGCCGAGCGCGCCCTGGGCGAGCCGCAGGGCCGCGAGCGGGTGAAGATCGTGGAGCGGGAGGACATGCTGCGGGAGAGCGGGGCGTAAGGTCCCGGCCGCAGTGAGGGGGTGGTGCGCCGTACCCGGCACGGGCGTGCGCCGTACCGCGCGCGGGCTTGTGGTCGCGTGCCGGTGCGCCGGGCGTACCCCCGGTCGACGCGCGGGGTTCGGCCCCCGCGCCCGGGTGGCGCCGCCGAGCGGTGATACTGGGAGGCGCACCCGCCCCCATCAGCAGATTGGCCTATGTCGAACTCCGCCACCGACCACGCCACCGTCCCGCAGACCCTCTGGGCGGTGCGGGGCCGCCACACCGGTCCCGCCGCCGAGGACGTCGTCCGCCGCACCCTGCGCCGGCACGAGGAGAGCGGGGACATCGACGAC
>NZ_JACBWZ010000972.1 GCF_013870595.1 Streptomyces sp. WELS2
GCGTCCAGCGCGCCCACCTGGGCGAGCCGCTGGGCCAGCGGACGGCTCGGCCGGGCCCGCTCCCAGAAGTCCACCAGCGAGGAGTACGGCTGTCCGTCCGCGATCCGGTGCGCCTCGGCCTCGCTGATGCCGTGGACGTCGCACAGCGCCAGCCGCAGCCCCCACACCTTCGACTCGGACACCAGTTCGATCCTATGGGCGACCCCCGAGACGTTCACGTCCAGCGGCAGGATCGGCACCCCGCGCCGCCGGGCGTCGGCCAGCAGCAGCCGCTTCGGGTACATCCCCGGATCGTGGGTGAGCAGCCCGGCGTAGAAGGCGGCCGGGTGATGGGCCTTCAGCCACGCCGACTGGTAGGTGGGCACGGCGAAGGCGACGGCGTGCGCCTTGCAGAAGCCGTACGACCCGAAGGCCTCCACGATCTCCCAGGTACGCGCGATCGTCTCCGCGTCGTGCCCCCGGGCCGCCGCCCGCTGGGCGAACCACACCCGGATCCGGCCCTGCGCGTCGGGGTCGGACAGCCCGCGCCGCACCCGGTCGGCCTCGCCCCGCCCGCAGCCGGTCATGATGGCGACGATGTCGATGACCTGCTCGTGGAAGACGACCACGCCGTACGTCTCCCTCAGCGGCTCCTCCAGGTCCGGATGCGGATAGCGCACCGGCGCCCGGCCGTGCCGGGCCTCGATGAACGGCCGGACCATGTCGGCGGCGACGGGGCCGGGCCGGAACAGCGAGATGTCCACGACCAGGTCGTGGAAGGTGCTCGGCTGGAGCCGGCCCACCAGGTCCCGCTGGCCGGGCGACTCGATCTGGAAGCAGCCCAGCGTCTCGGCGGACCGGATCAGCCGGTAGGTCTCCGGGTCGCCCGGCTCCACCGCGTCCAGGTCGATCCGCTCCCCGGCCGCCCGCTCCACCTCGGCGACCGCGTGCGCCATCGCCGACTGCATCCGCACCCCCAGGACGTCCAGCTTGAGCAGCCCGAGGTCCTCCACGTCCTCCTTGTCGAACTGCGCCATGGGCAGCCCCTCGCCGCTGGTCGGCACCACCGGCGTACGGGCGGGCAGGGAGGCGTCGGACAGCAGCACCCCGCACGGGTGCATGGCGACCCCGCGCGGCAGCGCGTCGAGCGCCTCGACCAGCTCCCAGAGCCTGCCGTACTTCTCCTTCTCCCCGGCGAGCCGCCGCAGTTCGGGCAGTTCCGCCAGGGCCGCGCGGGCGTCGCGGGCCCGGATGTGCGGGAAGGACTTGGCGATCCGGTCGATGTCGGCCGGGTCCATGGACAGCGCGGCGCCCACGTCCCGGATGGCGTGCCGGACCCGGTAGGTCTCCGGCATGGCGACGGTCGCGACCCGCTCGCCGCCGAACCGGCCGATGATCGCCCGGTAGACCTCCAGCCGCCGCGCGGACTCCACGTCGATGTCGATGTCCGGCAGCACCACCCGCTCCTTGGACAGGAAGCGTTCCATCAGCAGCCCGTGCCCGACCGGGTCGGCGTGCGCGATCCCGAGCAGGTGGTTGACGAGCGACCCGGCCCCGGAGCCGCGGGCGGCCACCCGGATGCCCATCGCGCGGACGTCGTCGACCACCTGGGCGACCGTCAGGAAGTAGGAGGCGAAGCCGTGGTGGGCGATGATGTCCAGCTCGTGGTGCATGCGTTCCCAGTACGCGCGCCGCCCGCCGTAGCCGAGCCGCAGCATGCCCGCCGCCGCCCGCGAGGCGAGCGCCCGCTGGGCGGTGCGCCGGCCGGCGCCGACGAGGTGCGGCTCGGGGAAGTGCACGCTGCCCAGGCCCAGGTCGTCCTCGGGGTCGACCCGGCACTCGGCGGCGGTGGCCAGGGTCTGCTCCAGCAGCCGGTGGGCGGCCCCCCGTCGGAATCCGGCGGCCTCCACGATCCGCTCGGCGGCGTCCAGCATGGCGGGGGCGTCCTTCAGCCAGGCCTCGCCGGAGTCCAGCTCCCGCCGGGGGTCGATGGGCACCAGGCGGCGGGCGGCGTCCAGCACGTCGGCCACCGGCCCCTGCCCGGGGTCGGCGTACCGGACGGCGTTGCCGAGCACCGGCCGCACCCCCTGCTCGGTGGCGAAGGCGACGGTACGGGCCGCCAGCCGCAGCGAGCCGGGGCCGGTGCCGGT
>NZ_JACBWZ010000973.1 GCF_013870595.1 Streptomyces sp. WELS2
ACACCTCTGGCCAACCCCTCCCAAGTGAGTCGTACGTCCAGCACTCCAGCGGCACTGCGACGTTGTATCTGCTCAGAGCGGCTTTGGGCGTCAACACGTCCGGGAGACATGCCGCATCCAGTCGCTGTATCGCCCGACTTCGTACGGGTCGAGGACGAACTCGTCCCTCGAAGCTTGATGGCACTGTCGAGAGTCATCGGGCGCGCGAGTGTCCGCCCGCCTTCGCGGCTGGCGACCGGCCGACCTGAAGTGCGGTGGCACCCAGCCGCAGTTCGACATTTCCGACAGAGGGACGAGGTCGCCGACGGTGTGGGGTGCGGCCTGCTCGCCTCCGACGGTGACCGACGCGGCCGGGGCCCCTTTCCGTGCGGCGTCGGTGAGGCGCACCGCGTTGTACGGAGACGTGAGGACACCTCCCGGTCTCACTCCTCCCAGGACCGCTTGTGAGAGAAGTACGCAACCACCAGCGGACGGGCACGGCGAAATCGACGGGCCAGGAGAAACGATCCGCGACCGGCATCCGTCGACTCTTCCGCGGTGCAGCGAGTTGACGGCCGTCGCGCTTGAGGGTCCGGTCAGCGGCGCGACTGCCGACAGCCGGCTCTCAGGAGGCGGCCTGGCGGCTTCCTGGCCTGCCGACGTGCTCCGCGACGCCGATCTGCCGCCGGGGCGCCGACCCCGTTCACATCGCCCGAGAGACCCGCGCCGGCCCCCTTGAAGCGCTGTGTTCGGCCCGAACGTATCCGGCAGAAGGCCGAACGGGTGATGCTGGGGCGTTACGGAGGCCCGAGGACTGCGCCGCGCGAGGGATATCCCCCGGCGCGCCCGGCGCTGTTGCCAAGGTTCACGCGAGCCACGATGCAGGGTCCAGGCGAAAGAGTGATTTGTATGAAAACCATTTGAATCAGGAGGTTCGTTGCATGCCCACGCCGAAACCCCCCTATGCGATCGGCTCTCGCGCCAGAGCCACCATCGTCCTTACCGCCCTCGTCGGCACGTCATGGATGGCTGCCCCAGACGCGACAGCCCAAGGGGACGACGGCGACGCAGCCCTCGCGGCTGCGGCTTGGGCGCAGGTGTCACGCGGACAGAGTTACGGGGCCTACTGGACAGGCTACGGGGCGACTGGAGTTGGCGCGGGTGGCCCCGGCGGCCCGGGAGGACCAGGTGGTCCCGGCGGTCCCGGCGGTCCCGGCGGTCCCGGGGGTCCCGGGGGCCCGGGCGGTCCCGGAGGCCCGGGAGGACCTGGCGGCCCCGCAGTCCCAGGATTCCTGGGAGGTCCGGGGTTCCCCGGAGTGCCGGGCGGCCCCGGAGGACCAGGGCTCCCCGGAACAGGACCAGGCACTCCCGGCGGACCAGGACTTCCCGGAGTCCCAGGAGTCCCTGGAGTGCCAGGGGGTCCTGGGGTGCCAGGAGGTCCTGGGGTGCCAGGAGGTCCCCCAGGACCGGCCGGCCCCCCGAGACCAGGGTTGCCCGGAGTGCCGGGCGGCCCCGGAGGACCAGGACTCCCCGGAACAGGACCAGGCACTCCCGGCGGACCAGGACTCCCTGGAGTCCCAGGAGTCCCTGGAGTGCCAGGGGGTCCTGGGGTGCCAGGAGGTCCCCCAGGACCGGCCGGCCCCCCGAGACCAGGGTTGCCCGGAGTGCCGGGCGGCCCTCCAGGAGCAGGAATCCCCGGAACAGCACCAGGCACTCCCGGACGGCCAGACTTCGCCGGAGGCCCAGCAGGACCCCCAGGACCAGGGTTCGCCGGAGCAGGGCCAGGAGACCCGGGACCAGGGTTCGCCGGAGCCGGACCAGGCGGCCCCGCAAGAGCAGCAGGCGTCCCGGGAGGGCCAGGCGGCGCTGGACGACTCGGGGGCCCGGGAGCCGTAAGCACTTCAGGAGGATCAGACGGCTTCGCGGGGCCGGCAGACCCCGGCCCCGCAGGGGGACCGGGAGCTCCAGACCGGTTCGGACCAGGTGACCACGACGGTCCGCGGGGCGGTGTTCACGCGGGCGGCGGCGGTCTTGCCCACACGGCTGCCGCGTACTCCCCGGTGGCCGCCGCGGGAACCGTGGGTCTGGTCGCGATCAGCGCCGCCGTTTACGTTCGGCGTCGTCGACGGTCGCATGGTGCCTC
>NZ_JACBWZ010000974.1 GCF_013870595.1 Streptomyces sp. WELS2
CTCGCCCTCGCCCCGGCCGGTGCCGTCGCCGCGCACCGACTCCCGTGCGGCGTCGAGGTGTTCGCGGGCCCGGCGCGGGTCGTCCTCCGCGAGGCTCCACCGGTCCAGGCGGGCGAAGCCCAGCTGGAAGTGCATGCGCGCCACCGCCAGCCGGTCGCCGCCGGCGCGGGCCGCGGCGAGGCCGGTCTCGTGGGACTCGATCCACTCGGCGTGGCTGCCGGTGCGCAGGCAGAAGGTCCACAGCGCCTGGCACAGCCGCCACGCCTCCTCGTACCGTCCGGTGGCGTGGGCGAGGCGGACGGCGGCGAGCAGCCCGTCGCGGCGCCGGGCGAGTTCGCGTTCGGCGCGGGCGCCCTCCTCGGGCGTGCGCGGTACGTCCGGGTAGGCGTGGCCGGGGTCGTGACGCCAGCGGGAGGACAGCGCCGCCTCGGCGGCCTCGGCCGTCTTGCGCAGATGGCGGACGAACCAGCCCGTCACGGCGTCGCGTTCGGCGTCGGTGTCCTCCCGCTCCGCGCGGGCCGCCGCGTGGTCGTGGACGAGGGGGTGCAGGCGGTAGAGGTCCACGCCGTCGCGTTCCAGCAGCCGCGCGGAGAGCAGTTCGTGCAGGCCGCGCCGGGTGGTGGCCGGTTCCCGGTCCGGGGTGAGCGCGTGCACGGTGTCCAGGTGGGTGTCGGTCCGCGGCAGGCTGCCGAGGCGCCGGTAGAGGCGGGCGGCGTCGGCGCCGAGGCGTTCGTAGGCGAGGTCGAGTGCGCCGGGCAGGTCGTGGGTGTCGTCCACGGCGAGCAGTTCCCATCGTGTGGTCCGGTCGGCGAGCCGGGCGGTGATGTCCTCCAGGGTGCCCGGCACCGGTGTCCTGAGCTGCCCGGCGACCAGGCGCAGGGCCAGCGGCAGCCCGCCCAGGTGCCGGACGATGGGCCGCAGCCGGTCGGGGTGTTCGGTGCTGCGGCTGACCTTCAGCAGGAGTTCCAGGGCGTGTTCGTCCTTCAGCGGGGCGATCTCCACGGGTTCGAAGTCCAGCAGGGCGTCCAGCCCGGCCGGCACCCGCTGGCCGGTCATCAGGACGACGTGCCCCGCGGAGTCCGGGAGCAGGGGCCTGACCTCGGCGGGCCTGCTCACGTTCTCCAGGACCAGCACGGCCGGCCGGGCCCGCAGTTGCTGCCGCACCAGGGCCGCCTTCGCGCCGGCGTCGGCCGGACGGTCCTCCCGGGCCACGCCGAGCTGGGCCAGCCAGCGCTCCAGGACGGCCGCCGGGTCGGCGGGGCGTCCGCGTTCGTCCGGGGCGAGGTCGGCCTGGAGCAGCTCGCCGGGCAGGTCGTCCCGGCGGGACTGGAGCCAGCGGCGCAGGGTGGTCCGCTTGCCGACGCCGGGCAGCCCGCACAGGAACATGGCGGTGGTCGCGCGCGCCTCGGTGCAGCGTGCCCAGTGGTCGTTCATCGCCTGGAAGACGGGGACGTTGTTGACGTAGTGCAGGATGTGGCCGAGCGCGACCGGGGCGGGGCTGCGCTCGATCGTCGCCGCGACCACCTCCCGCAGCCGGTGCCCGGCCTCCGGGTGGGTGGCCAGGAGGTCCCGCAGGCGCTCGGCCCACGCTTCCTCGACGGCGCCGGCCGTGTCCTCGTCGCCGGCGCGCCGGGCGTCCAGCAACTCCTGCCGGGAACTCTCCAGTTCCTCCTCGGCCGCCGCCTCGGCCGCGGGCGCGCCCCGCCCGAGCAACGTCGCGAAGCGTCTCCTGCCCCACCCCCACAGATCCTGCAGGGCCAGCGTCACGAGACTGCTCGCGCCCATGCCCGCCAGGGCCAGGATTTCCGCTTCCACAACACTCCCCCACGTTCCGGACGGTTCCCGCCCACCGTAGAGATCACCGGGACCGCCGCGCAGAGGATCCCACCGACGAGTGACGGGATCCGGCCATTCCGGGCCACGGCTGGTGGCGCCGTTGGACAGGAACCGGTCCCGGGCCCGGACCACGTCCGCGTCGTCACCGCCGGTGGCGCGGGCGCCCGTCGGCAGGTCGGCGCAGCCGTGGCGGGCGACGTCGAAGGTGTGACCCGCCGGGACCGGTGGACTCGGTCCGCCGGTGGCACCCGGATCAGCAACACCGCCGCCGCCACCTACGAGAAC
>NZ_JACBWZ010000975.1 GCF_013870595.1 Streptomyces sp. WELS2
AGGGCTGGGTCGACCGGCCGGGCGTGGCCGGCGAGCCCCCCGAGGCCGCCTCCCTGCCGACGCTGGCCCAGCTGACCACCGCCGAACAGCGCTGGGCCGACCGGGAGGAGGACATCACCACCGTCGGCGGCGACCCGTACGAGGTGGGGCAGGTCTTCGCCCGCCGCTGGATCTCCCGGCTCGGCGACCAGGGCCACCTGCAGCGGCTGTCGCAGATGTACCCGCGCATCCCGCACCGCATCGACGGCGAGCTGCTGCGCTACGCGGCCCGCTTCGGACTGCTCGCCCACAAGGACGACCAGATCGACGAACACGACCGTTACGCCATCCGGGCGGGGTTCTGGCGGGAGTTCGACATCCCGGCGGCGGCCGAGCAGCACGCGCCCGCCGCCGACTGAATCCCCGGAGCCGCCCCCAAAGGCGAGTAAAGCGCCCGGACCCCGTAGTCTCGTCCCTTGTGATGACGCGCGCGGGAGAGGCACTCGGGTACGACGAGGTCGTACGCGTGCGCGGGCTCAGCAAGACCTACCCGGCCGTCCGGGGCCGGCGGGGCACGCCGGGCACCCCCGAGGTGCGGGCCACCGACGGGGTGGAGCTGGACGTGCGGCGCGGCGAGGTGTTCGGGCTGCTCGGCCCGAACGGCGCCGGCAAGTCCACCCTGGTACGGCAGCTCACCGGGCTGCTGCGGCCGGACGCGGGCAGCGTCGAGATCCTCGGCCACGACATCGTCCGGCACCCCGAACGGGCGGCCCGGATCCTCGCCTACCTCGGCCAGGAGTCCAGCGCCCTGGACGAGCTGACCGTCTCCCTCGCCGTCGAGACCACCGGGCGCCTGCGCGGCCTGGACGCCCGGCGGGCCCGGGCCGAACGGGACGCCGTGCTGGAGGAACTGGGGCTGACCCCGATCGCCGGCCGGGCGCTGAAGAAGCTGTCCGGCGGGCAGCGGCGGCTCGCCTGCTTCGCCGCCGCGCTGGTGGGCCGGCGCCCGCTGCTCGTGCTGGACGAGCCGACCACCGGCATGGACCCGGTGGCCCGGCGCGCGGTGTGGGCGGCCGTGGACCGGCGGCGGGCCGAGGACGGCACGACCGTGCTGCTGGTCACCCACAACGTGATCGAGGCCGAGACGGTGCTGGACCGGGTCGCCGTGCTCGACCAGGGCCGGGTCATCGCCTGCGACACCCCCGCCGGGCTCAAGGCGCGGGTGGCCGACGAGGTGCGGGTGGAGCTGGTGTGGCGGGAGCGGGCGCCGCTGGAGGTGCCCGAGGTGGCCGTGCTGCGCGAGCGGGCGGCGCTCTCCGGCCGGCGCTGGACGCTGCGGCTCGCGCCCGAGGAGGCCCGCGCCGTCGTCGCCACGGTGACCGGAGGGGCCGCCTTCGCCGCCCTGGACGACTTCACGCTCGCCACGCCCAGCCTGGAGGACGTCTATCTGGCGCTGGGCGGCGAGGCCCGGCAGGGACTGGTGAAGGCGTGAGCGAGCGGGCCCCGCAGCACGTAAGGGTCTGTGCCGCCGCCGAAGCGAAGAGGAGCAGCTCGTCGTGAGTGCCGTACCCGCCGAGGTCCTGCCCGGCGGCTCCCGGGCCGTGCCGGAGACGGTGTCCGGCCCGGCCGAGCTCGGGCCGCGCGCGCGGCTGTGGCCGTCGCTGGCGGCCGTCTACCGGGCGCAGCTGTCCCGGGCCCGGGTGGCGCGGATCCCGCTGCTGTTCGTGGCGACCTTCCAGTCCGTCGGCATCGCCGTGATGATGCGCGGTGTGGTCGGGGGCGGCTACGAGGCCCGGTCCGTGGTGGCCGGCTCGTCGGTGCTGGTCGTCGCCTACGTGGCGCTGAACCTGCTCTCGCAGTACTTCGGGCAGCTGCGGGCCAGCGGCGGGCTCGACCACTACGCCACCCTGCCGGTGCCGCCGGCCGCCGTGGTGCTGGGCGCGGCGGCGGCCTACGCCTCCTTCACCGTGCCGGGCACCCTGGTCACCGCCGTCTTCGGCTGTGTGCTCTTCGGGCTGCCGATGACCAACCTGTGGGTCCTGCTGGCCGTCATCCCGCTCGCCGGGGCCGCGCTCGCCGGGCTCGGCGCCGCGAGCAGCCCGCACGCGGCCGGTGGCGTAACCATTCTTC
>NZ_JACBWZ010000976.1 GCF_013870595.1 Streptomyces sp. WELS2
TGGCCGCCCAGGGTGGGCAGCAGGGCGTCCGGGCGCTCCTTGGCGATGATCTTCTCGACACCGTCCCCGGCCGCGCGGCGACGGAGTCCGCCCGGCCCGTCGACTCCCCGGCGACGGGCATCCCCACCGCCTCCGTCACCACGCTCCCCTTCGACACCGGCGTCCCCGGCGGGCACGGCAAGGCCCAGATCACCCTGGACCCCGGCCGGACCGGCGAGAACTCCGTCCAGGCGGTGGTCTACGGCCCCGACGGCGGCCTCTCCACGGTCCCGGAACTCCGGGTCACCCTCACGCTCCCGGGCCGGCGCGTGGGCCCCCTGGACACCCGCGTCACGGACCGCGGCGGCTACTGGGCCACCGACGCGTTCACCCTCCCCCTCCCCGGCACCTGGACCCTCGAGGCGACGGTCCGCGTCTCGGACCTGGACCAGGTGACGGTGTCGGCACCGGTGCGCGTGACCCGGTAGGCGCCGGGGCCCCTGCCGCACGCGCCGGCCCCCACGGGCGGGGGACAAACGCCAGAGGGCCGGACCACCGAAGCGGTCCGGCCCTCTGGGCTGGCGGAGGATACGAGATTCGAACTCGTGAGGGGTTGCCCCCAACACGCTTTCCAAGCGTGCGCCCTAGGCCTCTAGGCGAATCCTCCGCCGGAAACATTACATGACCGAGGGGAGTGCTCGCGAACTCGTTCCCGCAGGCCGTCCCCGGGTGCGGAGGACGGGGGGATCGGGTTCGGTCCGGGGGCCGCCATCGGGTACTGTGGGGCACAGCCCCTCACGCGGCGCTATCTGACTGAACTCCCCCAGGGCCGGAAGGCAGCAAGGGTAGGTCGGCTCTGGCGGGTGCGTGGGGGGCGCTTGCGTTCCCGTAGCCGGCCGGGGTCCGGATCCGCGGGCGGGGCCTGTTGTCGGTGCGCCCCATTAACCTCGTATGCGTGTCGTCTCTCGCGCTGTACCGCCGCTACCGCCCGGAGACCTTTGCGGAGGTCATCGGGCAGGAGCATGTCACCGACCCGCTGCAGCAGGCGCTGCGGAACAACCGGGTCAATCACGCGTACCTGTTCAGCGGCCCCCGCGGATGCGGCAAGACGACCAGCGCGCGCATCCTCGCCCGCTGTCTGAACTGTGAGCAAGGTCCCACGCCGACCCCCTGCGGGGAATGCCAGTCGTGCCGCGACCTCGCCCGGAACGGACCGGGGTCCATCGACGTCATCGAGATCGACGCGGCCTCGCACGGTGGTGTGGACGACGCCCGTGAACTGCGCGAGAAGGCCTTCTTCGGCCCTGCGGGCAGCCGCTACAAGATCTACATCATCGACGAGGCCCACATGGTCACGTCGGCCGGCTTCAACGCGCTGCTGAAGGTCGTCGAGGAGCCGCCGGAGCACCTGAAGTTCATCTTCGCGACCACCGAGCCCGAGAAGGTCATCGGCACCATCCGGTCGCGGACCCACCACTACCCGTTCCGGCTCGTCCCCCCGGGCACCCTGCGCGAGTACCTCGGCGAGGTGTGCCGGAAGGAGGACATCCCGGTCGAGGACGGCGTGCTGCCGCTCGTCGTGCGCGCCGGCGCCGGTTCCGTGCGTGACTCCATGTCCGTCATGGACCAGCTCCTCGCCGGCGCCGGCGAGGACGGTGTGACGTATGCCATGGCTACCTCCCTCCTCGGCTACACCGACGGCTCCCTGCTCGACTCCGTCGTGGAGGCCTTCGCCACCGGTGACGGGGCCGCCGCCTTCGAGGTCGTGGACCGGGTCATCGAGGGCGGCAACGACCCGCGCCGCTTCGTCGCCGACCTGCTGGAGCGACTGCGTGACCTGGTGATCCTCGCCGCCGTGCCGGACGCCGTGGAGAAGGGCCTCCTGGACGCCCCGGCCGACGTGCTGGAACGGATGCAGGCCCAGGCCGAGACGTTCGGGGCCGCCGAGCTGAGCCGCGCCGCCGACCTGGTCAACGAGGGCCTGACCGAGATGCGCGGCGCCACCTCGCCCCGCCTCCAGCTGGAACTGATCTGCGCCCGCGTCCTGCTCCCCGCCGCCTACGGCGACGAGCGGTCCGTCATGGCCCGCCTCGACCGCCTGGAGCGCGGCATCGGCTTCTCGGGC
>NZ_JACBWZ010000977.1 GCF_013870595.1 Streptomyces sp. WELS2
CGGCGGGGGCGGAGGTACGGCACCGGCCATGCGGTGACCGCAGACCTCGCACCAGTCGTCGGAACCCGACTGGTGTCCGTTCGGGCAGGTCGGCATGTCGGTGCTTCCCCTTCTCCTACGCTGTGGAGGGTCACTTCTTCACACGGACGGTCTTGGTGGACCGGGTCTCCAGAGTCATCTCGTCGGCCTCCGTGACCCTCGTCTTCAACCGCACAGTACCTGTCGCGGCGTCGACCACGTCCACCACCTTCGCAAGCAGTTTCGCAGTATCGGCGTTCCCGGAGGCGTTCGCGAGCTGAACGGCCCGGCCCAGTTTGGCCGTTGCTCCATCGAAATCGCCCGCTTTGCGAAGGTCGATGCCTTGCCGGATGACTTGCGCCAGTTCGGCCTGGCCGGTGTAGTGGGCGACTTGGGGGCTCATGGCGGTGGAGGCGGCCACGTCGTCGGTCCACACGGCCCGTACGAGGCCCTGCGCGCCGAGGTTCTGTACCGTTCCGTCCGGTTGCGGGACCACCAGGGAGACCCGCGCCGCCAGCATCTCCTGGCCCAGTCCGGCCGGCGGGACGGTCACGGACAGGTGGTAGTCGCGGGACTCGTCGCCCCACGACCCGGTCGGATAGTCCCCGGCGCGCGGGGCGGCCTCGGTGCGACGGTGCGTCAAGTCCTCGACGGCGGGCGCGACTTGCTTGACGAACCGGATTGTCGCCCCGGCCGGCGTCCACACCCGCAGGGCGACGTCGGCGACCTCCTTGCCCATCGCGGTCTCCATCATCCGCGTGAAGTCGGCGGCGAGAGCGGCCGGATCGGCGACGATGTCGGCGGTGCCGAGCAGCGCCGAGGCGATGCCTGTGACTTCTTTCACGTCCCAGTCCGTGCCCACGCCCCGCGCGTCACAGGTGAACCGGCCCGCGCAGGCGTCCAGGGTGGCCCGCAGGTCCTCGGGCGACTCGTGTTCGTTGCGGCCGTCGGTGAGCAGGATGCCGTGCCGGATGGTGACGTCGGCCGCGGACAGCAGCCGGTCGGCGAGCCGCAGCCAGGTGCCGATGGCCGTGCCGCCGCCCGCGCCCAGCCGGCGCAGGGCCTGTTTGGCCTGCTCGCGGGTGGTGGCGTCGGCGACCGCGAGCCGCCCGCCGCCCGGGTAGACCTCCTGCGCGACATGGGTGCCGCCGATCACCACGAAGCGGGTGCCGTCGCGCAGGGTGTCGATCGCGGCGGCCGTGGCCTCCCGGGCCCCGCGCATCTTCGCGGGCGGGTAGTCCATGGAGCCCGAGCAGTCGACCATGACCGCCACCGCGGCGGAGGGACGCCCCGGCGCCGAGTCGGCACCGCCGAGGATGCCGCCGCCGGTCGCGGTCACCGTCACTATGGCGTCGACCTGGCTGCCGCCCTCGGGCAGGTACTCGTTCTGGTAGACGTCCACCGAGAACCGCGGTACGTCCGGCTTCGCGAAATTGGCCATGCTTTGACGCATCCCCCTCGATTGCCCCGCCCACGCCAGGCGCCGGGCGCGGGCGGACCGGTCCCCTCCGGTCCGCCCCGGCTTCCCCGTGCCGCGGTCCGGCGGACCACGGCCTTCAGGCCGATCCTGCCCCCTGCGGCGGCGCCGGGAACGGCAGTACCGCCACTGTTACGTTGTCGTGGCCCCCGCCGTCCAGGGCGTGCCCGACCAGCACCCGGGCACCGTGCAGCGGGCGGGCCGCCGCGTCCGGCGGGACGACCTCGGACATCTCCTGGGCCGTCTCGGCGTAGTTCCACAGCCCGTCGGTGCACACCACCACCGCGCCGGGCCGGTCCGGCCGGAAGCAGGCGGTGTGCGGCTCCAGTTCGTAGGCGTCCGCGCCGAGCCAGCCGGTGATCGCGTGGGCCCGCTCGTCGGCGTACGCCTCGGCCTCGCTCATCAGTCCGGCGGCCACCATCTGCGCGGCCCAGGAGTCGTCCTCGGTGAGCCGCGCGGGCGGCGCGGTGCGGTCGGTGGGCACCCAGTAGACCCGGCTGTCGCCGACCCAGCCGACGACCAGCAGCCCGGAGGTCACCACCGCGCCGACGATCGTGCAGGCCGGCGACGTTCTGTTTGCCCATGGCTCGCTTCTGCCCCTTCG
>NZ_JACBWZ010000978.1 GCF_013870595.1 Streptomyces sp. WELS2
CTCCCGCTCCACGAAGGCGGCCGGCCGCAGCCCCGAGACCCGACGTATCACCTCCCCGACCAGGAAGCCGTACGTCAGCGCGTGGTACCCGGTCCGGGTGCCCGGCTTCCACCAGGGCGCCGTGGCGGCGAGCCGGGCGGTGGTCAGCTCCCAGTCGTACAACTGCTCCAGGGTGTGCGGTTCCCGTAGTCCGGGCAGCCCGGCGCGGTGCGACAGAAGATGCCGTACGAGCACCCTCTCCTTGCCCTCGGCGGCGAATTCGGGCCAGTACGCGGCCACCGGCGCGTCCAGGTCGAGCAGCCCCCGGTCGGCCAGCAGATGGGCGCACAGGGCCACGACCCCCTTGGTGGTCGACCACACGTTGACCACCGTGTCCCGCTCCCAGGGCCGGGTCCGCGCCGGGTCCGCCCAGCCGCCCCACAGGTCCACCACGGTCTCCCCGGCGACGGTGACCGCCACCGCGGCACCCAGCTCGCCGCGTGCGCGGAAGTTCTCCTCGAAGGCCTCCCGCACCGCGGTGAACCGCGGATCGCAGTGCCCGTGGATCCGCGGGGTCGTACGAGGTGTCTCCTGCGTGGACATAAGGCCTCCGTCGTCGCCGGGTACCCGGTCCGCGCCGGCCGCGGTCCGGGGGCTCCGAACGTACCGACTGCCCGGTCGGCGGGGAAGGAGGGTCCCGGCCGCCCTGCCCGCCGGCCGGGCTCAGGCGTACGAGCGCAGCCAGCGCACCCGCGCCGCCTCGTGGAACGGGCCGCCGCCCTCGTGGTCGTTGAAGTCGTACACCTCGATGGTCTTGTCCTCGTGGCCCCAGGCGTTGAACGCCGCGAACACCGTCGACGGCGGGCACGTCTGGTCCTCCAGGGCCGCCGAGAACAGGGCGGGCGCCCGGCCCCGGGCCGCGAAGTGCACTCCGTCGAAGTAGGACAGCGTGCGCCGCACCTCCGCGGCGCGCCCGCGGTGCGTCTTGAGGTAGAGGCCGATCTCCCGGTACGGATGACGGTCCGTCAGCGTCACCGCGCGCGGGAAGTCGCACAGGAACGGCACGTTCGGGGCGACCGCGACCAGGTCGGGCACCAGGCCGCCGACGGCGATCGTCAGTCCGCCGCCCTGGCTGTCGCCGAGCACCACGGTCCGCGCCGCGTCGGTCAGCGGGTGCGAGCGGGCCGCCTCCACCGCGCGTACGGCGTCGGTGATCACCCGGCGGTAGTAGTAGTTCTCCGGCGCGTCGATGCCCCGGGTCATGTACCCGGGGTAGGCCGGTGCCGAGCCCACCGGGTCCGGGGTGTCGCCTCCGCCGCCCCAGGTGCTGCCCTGTCCGCGGGTGTCCATCAGGAAGTGCGCCCGGCCGGTCGACGCCCAGAGCAGGCTCTCGTGCGGCAGGCCGCGCCCGCCCCCGTAGCCGAGCAACTCCACCACCAGCGGCAGCGGTTCGGTGGCCCCGGCGGGCAGCCGCAGCCAGCCCTTGACGGGGTGGCCGCCGAACCCGGCGAACGTCACGTCGTAGACCTCGACCGTGGTCAGGCCGGTCTCCACCGGCTCGAACCGGGCGTCCAGGTCGTGCTCGCGGGCCTGCTGGAGCGTCTTCTCCCAGAAGGTGTCGAAATCCTCCGGCTCGGTGGACTCGCTGCGGTACGCGCGGAGTTCGTCCAGGGGGAGATCGAACAGGGCCATCGGCAACCGCCTTTGTGAAGAGTGAGTAGGCGGTCTCACGGTACGTGGGTGATCGGATCTTTGGCCAGGGATCAAGTGGTGGGGAGGCCGTTTCCCGTCGTCCCGCCGACCCGGACAACTACCCAGGTCCGAGGTTGAGTAAGCGCTTGCTCCCGGAGGCGGCGCGCGCACACCGTGGGCCCCCCACTGATCGGATCACCCGCCGGTCACATCCGCGGCTGGGTCCACCGCGGCCCCGTCCGCTCCCACTCCCGCTCCCACTCGGCGAGCCGGTGGCGCAGGGCGATCCGGCGCTCGATCACCCGGCCGAGGTACACCGCCGTCGCCGTGACGCCCGCCGCGCACAGCCCGACGGTCACGGCGTGCTGCCACACCGCCACATCGCCCGGCGGCGGCGCCACACTGCGGCCCCGGGAGTCGAA
>NZ_JACBWZ010000979.1 GCF_013870595.1 Streptomyces sp. WELS2
CCGCGTCCCGGTCAAGGGCGTCCGCAAGGCCACCGCGCAGGCGATGGTGGGTTCCGCGTTCACGGCACCGCACGTCACCGAGTTCGTGACGGTGGACGTGACCCGCACGATGCGGCTCGTCGATGAGCTGAAGCAGGACAAGGACATGCAGGGCCTGCGGGTCAACCCGCTCCTGCTGATCGCCAAGGCCCTGCTGGTCGCCATCAAGCGCAACCCGGAGATCAACGCCTCCTGGGACGAGGCCAACCAGGAGATCGTGCTCAAGCACTACGTCAACCTGGGCATCGCCGCGGCCACCCCCCGCGGGCTGATCGTGCCGAACATCAAGGACGCGCACGACAAGACGCTCCCGCAGCTGGCCGAGGCGCTCGGCGAGCTGGTGACGACGGCCCGCGAGGGCAAGACCTCACCGGCGGCGATGCAGGGCGGCACGGTGACCATCACCAACGTCGGCGTCTTCGGCGTCGACACCGGCACGCCCCTGCTGAACCCCGGGGAGTCCGCGATCCTCGCGGTCGGCGCGATCAAGCTCCAGCCGTGGGTCCACAAGGGCAAGGTGAAGCCGCGTCAGGTCACCACCCTCGCCCTCTCCTTCGACCACCGCCTGGTCGACGGCGAGCTGGGCTCCAAGGTGCTGGCGGACGTGGCGGCGATCCTGGAGCAGCCGAAGCGGTTGATCACCTGGGGTTGAGACCCGTCGGTGGGTAACGTCTGACAGGCGAAGGGGACGGCCGCAACTATCTCTTGCGACCGCCCCCTTCGTCATCCGGCGCGGTGAGGTAGCTCGGTCAGTCGGTAGACAGCCGGGCGCGCAGGGCGAGGGTGCGGTCGTCGCCGCGGGCCGGTGGCCGGGCGAGCCGCAGGGCGAGGGTGTCCTGTTCGGCGCCGCCCGGTTCGAGCGCCATGGGCCCGCTCATCCGGCCAGGCTCCCCGCGGCGGTCCGCGGGCGCCGCCCGCGTGCGGTGGGTTCGGGCAACGGCCGTGCGTGGTAGGGCAGTTCGAGGTAGATGGAGCGGAAGGTGTCGATCGTCTGGCGCAGCGTGAACTGTTCGATCACGCGCAGCCGGGCGGCCTCGCCCATCGCCCGGCGGCGTCCGGCGTCGGCGAGCAGTTCGAGTGCCGCCGCCGCCATGCGGTCCGGGTCGCGCGGCGGGACGACGAGGCCGGTGTCGCCGACGGCCTCGCGGACCCCGCCGACGTCGGTGGAGACGGTGGCCCGGCCGCAGGACATGGCCTCGATCAGGGTGAACGGGAAGCCCTCGCTGATGCTGGAGAGCATCACCACGTTCCCGGCCGCGTAGGCGTCCTTGATGTCGTCGACCCGGCCCTCGAAGGTGACGGCGTCGGCGTGGCCCAGGTCGGCGGCGAGCGCCTCGCAGCGTTCCCGGTACGCCTCCCCGCCGCGGGGGGTGCCGCCGAAGAGGCGCAGCCGCGCCTCGGGTATCTCCTTGCGGACCAGGGCGAAGGCGCGGATGAGGGTCTCCAGGTCCTTGATGGGGTCGACCCGGCCGGCCCAGCTGAGGGTGGGTGTCTCCGGTTCGGGGCCGGCGGGCGGGAAGGCGGCCGGGTCCACGCCGTTGTAGACGGTGCGGATGGACCGGGGGTCGGCGCCGCCCTGTTCCTCCCACAGCCGGTTGTAGCGGTTGCCGGGGGTGATCAGGGCGGCCCGCCGGTAGCTCTCCTCGGCCAGCAGCCGGAAGAAGCCGAGGACGACGGCCTTCACCGGCCAGCGGTAGGGGGCGGTGCGATAGCCGAGGTAACGTTCAGCACGGCGCGCGCCGCCCCGGCGCGGCGCACGTCACCCTGCTCACCGAAGGCACCTACCCGCACAGCCATGGCGGCGTCAGCGTCTGGTGCGACCAGCTCGTCCAGGGCATGCCCGACCTCGACTTCGACGTCGTCGCCGTCACCGGCACCGGACGCGAACCCGTCGTATGGGAACTGCCCGGCCACGTCCACAGCGTGCTGTCGGTGCCCATGTGGGGCGCCCCGCCCGAGGGCCGCCCGCCCCGGGGCCGGGCCCTTTCCCGGCTCGCCGACGCCTACGAACGCTTCCTGACCGCGCTGCTCGACCCCGCGGCCGAGGACCG
>NZ_JACBWZ010000098.1 GCF_013870595.1 Streptomyces sp. WELS2
GCCCGGCCGGGGGCGCCGGTCACTCGTCGCGGGGAGCCGGCCGGTGAAACCACTGCGCATCGGGAACTTCTCCGGCTTCTACGGCGACCGCTCCGACGCCCTGCGCGAGATGCTCACCGGCGGCGAGGTCGACGTCCTCACCGGTGACTACCTCGCCGAACTCACCATGCTCATCCTGGCCCGGGACCGGCTGAAGGACCCGTCCGCCGGATACGCGCGCACCTTCCCGCGCCGGCTGGAGGACTGCCTGGGCCTCGCCCACGAACGCGGCGTGCGGATCGTCACCAACGCGGGCGGCCTCAACCCCGCCGGGCTCGCCGGGGAGATACGGCGGCTGGCGGACCGGCTCGGCATCCCGGTGCGGGTCGCGCACGTCGAGGGCGACGACCTGACCGCCGCCTACCCCGGCACCCTCGCCGCCCACGCCTACCTCGGGGGCTTCGGCATCGCCGAGTGCCTGCGGGCCGGCGCCGACGTGGTGGTCACCGGCCGGGTGACCGACGCGGCGCTGGTCACCGGGCCGGCCGCCGCGCACTTCGGCTGGCGCCCGGACGAGTACGACCGGCTCGCCGGAGCCGTCGTCGCCGGACACGTCCTGGAGTGCGGCACCCAGGCGACCGGCGGCAACTACGCCTTCTTCGGCGAGGGGGACGTACGCCGGCCCGGCTTCCCGCTCGCCGAGATCCACGCCGACGGCAGCAGCGTGATCACCAAGCACCCCGGCACGGGCGGCTTCGTGGACGTGGGCACGGTCACCGCCCAGCTGCTGTACGAGACCGGCGGAGCCCGGTACGCCGGACCCGATGTCACGGCCCGGCTGGACACCGTACGGCTCGCCCGGCAGGGGCCGGACCGGGTGCGGATCGAGGGGGTGCGCGGGGAGGCGCCGCCGCCCACGCTCAAGGTCGGGCTCAACCGGCTCGGCGGCTTCCGCAACGAGGTCGTGTTCGTCCTCACCGGGCTCGACATCGAGGCCAAGGCGGCGCTGGTGCGCGAGCAGTTCGCGGACGCGCTCGCCAAGTCGCCCCCCGGCGAGGTGCGGTGGGACCTGGTGCGCACCGACCGGGCCGACGCGGACACCGAGGAGACGGCCAGCGCGCTGCTGCGGCTCGTCGTACGCGACCCGGACCAGCAGGTCGTGGGGCGCGCGCTGAGCGGGGCCGCGGTGGAGCTGGCACTGGCCAGCTACCCCGGCTTCCATGTGCTGGCCCCACCCGGAAAGGGCGCGCCTTATGGGGTCTTCGAGGATGTGTACGTGCCCCATGTGGGCGCCGCTCATGTGGCCGGCCCACATGAGTCCGCTCCCGACGCGGACACCAGCCAAGGACCCACCGCCCAAGGACCCACCGCTCGTGGGTCCGCCGCCCAGGTGTCCGTCTCCCACGTCGCCGTCCTCCACGACGGCCGCCGTGTCCCCGTACCCCCGCCCCGAAAGACGCGCCCTCTGGCCGCCGTACCGGACCCGTCCCTCCCACAGCCCCTCCCGCCCGGACCGACCCGGCGGGCGCCCCTCGGCCTGGTGGCCGGTGCCCGCAGCGGGGACAAGGGCGGGAACGCCAACGTCGGGGTGTGGGCCCGGTCCGAGGACGCCTGGCGGTGGCTCGCCCACACGCTGACGGCCGACACCTTCCGGCGGCTGATCCCCGAGAGCCGGGACCTGCCCGTCACCCGGCACCTGCTCCCGAACCTGCGCGCCGTGAACTTCGTGGTCGAGGGCATCCTCGGCGCCGGCGTCGCCGCGCAGGCCCGCTTCGATCCGCAGGCCAAGGCCCTCGGCGAATGGCTGCGCTCCCGCCACCTGGACATCCCGGAGGCCCTGCTGTGACGGTCCTGCCGACCGCTGTCGACCCCACCGCCCCCGATCACCGAGCCCACCGCGAGGCGATGCTCGCCAAGCTCGCCGGCCTGGAGGCCGAGCACGCCAAGGCGCTCGCCGGCGGCGGCGAGAAGTACGTCGCCCGGCACCGCGGGCGCGGGAAGCTGCTCGCCCGGGAGCGGATCGAGCTGCTGCTCGACCCCGACACCCCGTTCCTGGAGCTGTCCCCGCTGGCCGCCTGGGGCAGCGAGTATCCCGTGGGCGCCTCCCTGGTCACCGGGATCGGGGTGGTCGAGGGCGTGGAGTGCCTGATCACCGCCAACGACCCGACCGTGCGCGGCGGCGCCAGCAACCCCTGGAGCCTGCGCAAGGCACTGCGCGCGAACGACATCGCCCTGGCCAACCGGCTGCCCTGCATCAGCCTGGTGGAGTCGGGAGGCGCCGATCTGCCGTCCCAGAAGGAGATCTTCATCCCCGGTGGGGCGATCTTCCGCGACCTCACCCGGCTGTCCGCCGCCGGCATCCCGACCATCGCCGTCGTCTTCGGCAACTCCACCGCGGGCGGCGCCTACATCCCCGGCATGTCCGACCACGTGGTCATGGTCAAGGAGCGGGCGAAGGTCTTCCTCGGCGGGCCGCCGCTGGTGCGGATGGCCACCGGTGAGGAGAGCGACGACGAGTCGCTGGGCGGTGCCGAGATGCACGCGCGCGTGTCCGGCCTCGCCGACTACTTCGCGCTGGACGAGCCGGACGCGCTGCGCCAGGCGCGCCGCGTGGTGGCCCGCCTCAACCACCGCAAGGCCCACCCCGACCCCGGCCCGGCCGAACCGCCGAAGTACGACCCCGAGGAACTGCTCGGCATCGTCCCGGACGACCTCAAGATCCCGTTCGACCCGCGCGAGGTGATCGCCCGGATCGTGGACGGCTCCGACTTCGACGAGTTCAAGCCGCTGTACGGCACGAGCCTGGTCACCGGCTGGGCGGCCCTGCACGGCTACCCGGTCGGCATCCTGGCCAACGCCCAGGGCGTGCTGTTCAGCGCCGAGTCGCAGAAGGCCGCCCAGTTCATCCAGCTCGCCAACCAGCGCGACGTCCCGCTGCTGTTCCTGCACAACACCACCGGCTACATGGTCGGCAAGGAGTACGAGCAGGGCGGCATCATCAAGCACGGCTCGATGATGATCAACGCGGTGAGCAACAGCCGGGTGCCCCATCTGTCGGTGCTCATGGGGGCGTCGTACGGCGCCGGGCACTACGGCATGTGCGGCCGGGCCTACGACCCCCGGTTCCTGTTCGCCTGGCCCAGCGCCAAGTCGGCCGTCATGGGACCGCAGCAGCTCGCGGGCGTGCTGTCCATCGTCGCCCGGCAGTCGGCGGCGGCCAAGGGGCAGCCGTACGACGAGGACGCGGACGCGGCCCTGCGCGCGATGGTGGAGCAGCAGATCGAGGCCGAGTCGCTGCCGATGTTCCTGTCCGGGCGGCTGTACGACGACGGCGTCATCGACCCGCGCGACACCCGCACCGTCCTCGGCCTGTGCCTGTCCGCCCTGCACACCGCGCCCTGCGAGGGCGCGCGCGGCGGCTTCGGCGTCTTCCGGATGTGAGGGATCACATGATTTCCAGTGTGCTCGTCGCGAACCGGGGCGAGATCGCCTGCCGGGTCTTCCGCACCTGCCGTGAGCTGGGCATCCGAACGGTCGCCGTGCACTCCGACGCCGACGCGGACGCGCTGCACGCGCGCGTGGCCGACACGGCGGTACGGCTGCCGGGCGCGGCGCCCGCCGACACCTACCTGCGCGGCGACCTGGTGGTGAAGGCGGCCCTGGCCGCCGGAGCCGACGCCGTGCACCCCGGCTACGGCTTCCTCTCCGAGAACGCCGGCTTCGCCCGCGCCGTGCGGGACGCCGGGCTGGTGTGGATCGGCCCGCCGCCAAAGGCCATCGAGGCCATGGCGTCCAAGACCCGCGCCAAACGGCTGATGGGCCTGGCCCCGCTGGACCCGGACGGGGTGACCGAGGCCGATCTGCCGGTCCTGGTGAAGGCGGCGGCGGGCGGCGGGGGGCGCGGGATGCGGATCGTGCGCCGCCTGGAGGAGCTGAAGGCCGCCCTGGAGGGCGCGCGCGCCGAGGCCGCGAGCGCCTTCGGCGACGGCGAGGTGTTCGTGGAGCCGTACCTGGAGCGCGGCCGCCACGTGGAGGTGCAGATCCTCGCCGACACCCACGGCACCGTCTGGCCGCTCGGCACCCGCGACTGCTCCCTCCAGCGCCGTCACCAGAAGGTCGTCGAGGAGGCACCGGCGCCCGGGCTCACCCAGGGGCTCGCCGAGGAGCTGCGCGCGCTGGCCGTACGCGCCGCCCGCGCCGTGTCGTACACCGGCGCCGGCACGGTGGAGTTCCTGGTCGCCGACGGGCGCGCCCACTTCCTGGAGATGAACACCCGCCTCCAGGTGGAACACCCCGTCACGGAGGCCGTGTTCGGGCTGGACCTGGTCGCCGAGCAGATCCGGATCGCCGAGGGCCACGCCCTGGGGACCGAGCCCCCGCACCCGCGCGGCCACGCCGTCGAGGCCCGCCTGTACGCCGAGGACCCGGCGCGCGACTGGGCCCCCCAGACCGGCACCCTGCACCGGCTCGCCGTACCGGACGGCGTCCGCCTGGACACCGGCTACACCGACGGCGACACCATCGGCGTCCACTACGACGCCATGCTCGCCAAGGTCGTCGCCCACGCCCCCACCCGGGCCGAGGCGATCCGCCGGCTGGCCGGCGCGCTGGAGTCGGCGGTGGTCCACGGCCCGGTCACCAACCGGGACCTGCTGGTGCGCTCGCTGCGGCACGAGGAGTTCACCGGGGTCCGCATGGACACCGGCTTCTACGACCGCCACCTCGGCGCGCTGACCGCACCCGCCCACGACCCGTACGCCCCCCTGGCCGCCGCCCTCGCCGACGCCCACGGCCGCTCCCGGTTCGGCGGCTGGCGCAACGTCCCCTCGCAGCCGCAGGTGAAGCGGTACGAGATGGGCGGCGAGGAGCACGAGGTCCGCTACCGGCACACCCGGGACGGCCTCGCCGCCGACGGGGTGCGCGTCGTGCACGCCGACGCCCGGCTGGTCGTCCTCGACATCGACGGCGTACGGCGGAAGTTCACCGTCGCCCGCTACGGCGACCAGGTCCACGTCGGCGCCACCCGCCTCACCGCCCTGCCCCGCTTCCCCGACCCGGTCGCCCGGCTCGCCCCCGGCTCCCTGGTGGCCCCGATGCCGGGCACGGTCGTCCGGATCGCCGAGGGTCTGGCGGAAGGGGCAACGGTCCGGGCCGGCCAGGGACTCATATGGGTGGAGGCGATGAAGATGCAGCACCTGATCTCGGCCCCGGCCGCCGGAACCCTCACCACCCTGCACGCCAGACCCGGACAGCAGGTCGAGCCGGGCACGGTCCTCGCGGTAGTGCAGGAAATCCCTTCCTAGGAGCCCCATGACCGCCGTCATCGAGTCCGAAGAGCACAAGGCCCTGCGCAACGCGGTAGCCGCCCTCGGCAAGCGCTACGGCCGCGACTACGTCACCCGCACGGTCGCCGAAGGCAAACCCCCCGCCGAACTCTGGTCCGACGCGGGCAAGCTCGGCTATCTCGGCGTCAACCTCCCCGAGGAGTACGGGGGAGGGGGCGGCGGCATAGCCGAACTGTCCATCGTGCTCGAAGAGCTGGGCGCCGCCGGCTCCCCCCTGCTCATGCTCGTCGTCTCACCCGCCATCTGCGGCACGGTGATCGCCCGCTTCGGCACCGAGGAGCAGAAGCGGCGCTGGCTGCCCGGGCTCGCCGACGGCACCCGCCTCATGGCCTTCGGCATCACCGAGCCCGACGCCGGGTCCAACAGCCACCGCATCACCACCACGGCCCGCCGGGACGGCACCGACTGGCTGCTCACCGGCCGCAAGGTCTTCATCTCCGGTGTCGACATGGCCGACGCCGTCCTCGTCGTCGGCCGCACCGAGGACGCCCGCACCGGCACCCTCAAGCCCTGCCTGTTCATCGTCCCCACGGACGCCGAGGGCTTCCACAAGCACCCCATCGCCATGGAACTCAACGCGGCCGAGAAGCAGTTCGAACTGGCCCTGGACGACGTCCGGCTGCCCGCGGAGGCGCTCGTGGGCGACGAGGACGCCGGGCTGCTGCAACTGTTCGCCGGGCTGAACCCCGAGCGGATCATGACGGCCGCGTTCGCGATCGGCATGGGCCGCTACGCCCTAGCCCGGGCCGTCGGGTACGCCCGCGAGCGCACGGTCTGGAAGGCACCCATCGGCGCCCACCAGGCCATCGCCCACCCCCTGGCACAGGCCCACATCGACCTGGAGCTGGCCCGGCTGATGATGCAGAAAGCCTCCTTCCTCTACGACTCGGGGGACGACATCGGCGCGGGCGAGGCCGCCAACATGGCCAAGTACGCCGCCGGTGAGGCCTGCGTGCGGGCCGTCGACCAGGCCGTGCACACCCTCGGCGGCAACGGCCTCACCCGGGAGTTCGGGCTCGCCTCGCTGATCACGGCCGCCCGCGTGGCACGCATCGCCCCGGTGAGCCGGGAAATGATCCTCAACTACGTCTCCCACCAGAGCCTGGGCCTGCCCAAGTCGTACTGAGCCGCCCCGCGCGAGGAGGAACCGTGTTCCGCAGCGAGTACGCAGACGTTCCGCCCGTAGAGCTCCCCATCCACGACGCCGTCCTGGGCCACGCCGCCGGCTTCGGCGACCGGCCCGCCCTCGTCGACGGCACGGACGGCACCACCCTCACGTACGAGCAGGTGGACCGGTTCCACCGGCGCCTGGCCGCCGCCCTCGCCGACGCCGGCGTGCGCAAGGGCGACGTCCTCGCCCTGCACAGCCCCAACTCCCTCGCCTTCCCGGTCGCGTTCTACGCCGCCACCCGCGCCGGTGCCACCGTCACCACCGCGCACCCGCTCGCCACCGCCGAGGAGCTCGCCCGGCAGCTGCGCGACAGCGCGGCCCGCTGGATCGTCACCGTCTCCCCGTTGCTGGAGACCGCCCGCCGGGCCGCCGGTCTCGCGGGCGGCATCCGGGAGATCCTGGTGTGCGACAGCGCGCCCGGCCACCGCTCGCTGACCGAACTGCTCGCCACCACCGCCCCCGAGCCCCGGGTCGCCGTCGACCCGGCCGAGGACATCGCCGTGCTGCCGTACTCCTCCGGCACCACCGGCACCCCCAAGGGCGTGATGCTCACCCACCGGCAGATCGCCACCAACCTCGCCCAGCTGGAGTCCGCCGTCCCGGCCGGCCCCGGCGACCGCGTCCTCGCCGTCCTGCCGTTCTTCCACATCTACGGCCTCACCGCGCTGATGAACGGGCCGCTGCGCAAGGGCGCCACCGTCGTCGTCCTGCCCCGCTTCGAACCGGAGACCTTCCTCGCCGCCATCGACAAGCACCGCGTCACCGGCCTGTACGTGGCCCCGCCGATCGTCCTCGCCCTCGCCAAGCACCCGGCGGTCGGCCGCTACGACCTCTCCTGCCTGAAGTACGTCATCAGCGCCGCCGCCCCGCTGGACGCCCGGCTCGCCCGCGCCTGCTCCGAACGGCTCGGCCTGCCCCCGATCGGCCAGGCGTACGGCATGACGGAGCTGTCGCCCGGCACCCATGCCGTCCCCCTGGACCGGCTGCGCGACGCCCCCGCCGGCACGGTCGGACGGCTCGTCGCCGGCACCGAGATGCGGATCGTCTCCCTGGACGACCCCGCCCGGGACCTCGGCCCCGGCGAGCCCGGCGAGATCCTGATCCGCGGCCCCCAGGTGATGAAGGGCTACCTGGGCCGCCCCGACGCCACCGCCGCCCTGATCGACCCCGACGGCTGGCTGCACACCGGGGACGTCGGACACGTGGACGCGGACGGCTGGCTGTTCGTCGTGGACCGGGTGAAGGAACTCATCAAGTACAAGGGCTACCAGGTGGCCCCGGCCGAACTGGAGGCCCTGCTGCTCACCCACCCCGGCATCGCCGACGCGGCCGTGGTCGGCGCCCGTGACGAGGACGGCAACGAGATCCCGCACGCCTTCGTCGTCCGCCACCCCGGCGCCGACGGCCCGGCCGAGGACGAGGTCCTGCGGTTCGTCGCCGAACGCGTCGCCCCCTACAAACGCGTCCGCCGGATCACCTTCACCGACACCGTCCCCCGCGCCGCCTCCGGCAAGATCCTGCGCCGGCAGCTCAGGGAGCACGCATGACCGACCCCACCGCGTCCATCGGCCGCAGCCGCGCGCGTGCCGTGGAGACGCTCAGCCTCGACGCCACCGGCACCCGCAACGCGCTGTCCGCGGCCCTCGTCACCGACCTCGCCGACGCCCTGGCCGACTGCGGCGAGGACCCCGGGGTGCGGGCCGTGGTCCTCACCCACACCGGCGCGACGTTCTGCGCCGGCGCCGACCTGCGCGACCCGCCCGCCCCGGACGCCCTGGTGGCCCTGTTGCGGCGGATCGTGGAGCTGCCCAAACCGGTGGTCGCCCGGGTCACCGGGCATGTCCGCGCCGGCGGCCTCGGACTGCTCGCCGCCTGTGACATCACCGCCGCCTCCGCCACGGCCACCTTCGCCTTCACCGAGGTGCGCATCGGCGTCGCCCCCGCCGTGATCTCCCTGCCGGTGCTCCCGCGCGCCGACCCCCGCGCCCTGGCCCGCTACTACCTCACCGGCGAACGCTTCGGCCCGGCCGAGGCCGTACGGCTGGGCCTGCTCACGGCGGCGGCGGACGACGTGGACGACGCCCTCGCCCCCGTCCTGGACGGCCTGCGCCGGGCCTCCCCGGAGGCCCTGGCCGAGACGAAACGGCTGCTCACGGCTAGGGTGCTGGAGACATTCGACCGGGACGCGGACGGGCTGACCGCGCTGACGGCCCGGCTGTTCTCCTCCGGCCAGGCCCGGGAGGGGATGACCGCCTTCCTGGAAAGACGTGATGCGGCATGGGTGGTGTGAGGACGACCGAACGCGAGCGCGTGCCCAAGCAGGACCGCAGCCGGGCCACCCGGCAGCGGCTCCTGGAGGCCGCCGTGGCCTGCCTCGCCGAGCGCGGCTGGGCGGGCTCCACGGTCGCCGTCGTCGCCGAACGCGCCGGGGTCTCCCGGGGCGCCACCCAGCACCACTTCCCGACGAGGGAAGACCTCTTCACCGCGGCCGTCGAGTACGTCTCCGAGGAGCGCTCGCTGGCGCTGCGCGCCCTGTTCCCGGACGGCCCCGCCGACCGCCGGGCCGTCGTGGCGGCCCTCGTCGACCTCTACACCGGCCCGCTCTTCCGCGCCGCCCTGCACCTGTGGGTCGCCGCCTCCGACGAGGAGCAACTGCGCCCGCGGGTGACCGAGCTGGAGGCCCGGGTGGGCCGCGAGACCCACCGCATAGCCGTCGAACTCCTCGGCGCCGACGAGTCCCGCCCCGGCGTCCGCGAGACCGTCCAGGGCCTGCTCGACATGGCCCGCGGCCTGGGCCTGGCCAACCTCCTCACCGACGACACCGCCCGCCGCGAACGGGTCGTCGCCCAGTGGGCGGCGCTGCTGGACGGCGCGCTGGGCTGAGAAGACCGTACGGCGGCACTTCTCACGCGGCGCGTTACCCTTGGCCCATGCTTCCGATGCTCGTCCGCCGCCGCCACGTGGACTACGTGCGCGTCACGAGCATGGGCTGTCGGCACATCCGCGCCTGACAGCCCCCTGTATCTCGCTTTTCTCTCCCTTTTTTCCGGCACCGGGGGCCGCCCGTACCCCCTCGGCGGCCGGCCGTGCCCCGTACACCCGCGGACGCACCATGACCACGCATACAGCGATGTCGTACGACCAGCTCCCGATCATCGACCTGTCGGCCGCCGACCGAGGCCCCCAGGCCCGCGCCCTGCTCCACGCCCAGTTGCACAGCGCCGCCCACGACGTCGGCTTCTTCCAGCTCGTCGGGCACGGTGTGACCCGGGCCGAGACGGACGCGCTGCTCACCGCCATGCGCGCCTTCTTCGCTCTCCCCGAGGCCGACCGGCTCGCCCTCGACAACGTCAACTCCCCGCACTTCAGGGGCTACACCCGCACCGGCGACGAGCGCACCGGCGGCTCCCGCGACTGGCGCGACCAGCTCGACATCGGCGCCGAGCGCCCTGCCCGCGTACCGGGACCGGACGAGCCGCCGTACTGGTGGCTCCAGGGTCCCAACCAGTGGCCGGCCGCCCTGCCGGAGCTGCGCACGGCCGCCCTCGCCTGGATCGACAGGCTGAGCGGGGTCGCCCACCGGCTGCTGCGCGAACTGCTGACGGCCATCGGCGCCCCGGCCGGCTTCTACGACCCGGTCTTCGGCGAGCACGCCCACCCGCACCTCAAGCTGGTCCGCTACCCCGGCAGCGCCGTCGACGGCACCGACCAGGGCGTGGGCGCCCACAAGGACTACGGCTTCCTGACCCTGCTGCTCCAGGACACCGTCGGCGGCCTCCAGGTCCAGCGCGAGGACGGCCGCTTCCACGACGTGCCGCCCCTCGAGGGCGCCTTCGTCGTCAACCTCGGCGAGCTGCTGGAGGTGGCGACCAACGGCTATCTGCTGGCCACCAACCACCGTGTCGTCAGCCCGCCCGGCGCCACCGAGCGCTACTCGGTTCCGTTCTTCTACAACCCCCGCCTGGACGCGCGCATCGACCCGCTGCCCTTCCCGCACGCCGCCGAGGCCCCCGGCGTCACCACCGACCCGGCGAACCCCCTGTACGCGGAGTACGGCTACAACGAACTCAAGGGCAAGCTGAGGGCCCACCCGCTGGTGGCGGAGCGGCACCACGGGAACCTGCTGACGCCCGCCTGACCGGCTCCCCGGGGGCCGGCCGGCCCCCGGCTCAGCCGGTGATGTCCCCGTAGCCCCGGATGTCCCGGGGGCTGCGCGGCCCCGGTCCCACATACCGGGCGGAAGGCCGCACCAGCCGTCCCGTGCGCTTCTGCTCGAGGATGTGCGCGGACCATCCCGCGGTGCGGGCGCACGTGAACATGGAGGTGAACATGTGCGCCGGCACCTCGGCGAAGTCCAGCACGATCGCCGCCCAGAACTCCACGTTGGTGGCCAGCACCCGGTCCGGGCGCCGGTTGTGCAGCTCCTCCAGCGCGGCCTTCTCCAGCGCCTCGGCCACCTCGAACCGCGGGGCCCCGAGCTCCCGCGCCGTGCGCCGCAGCACCCGGGCCCGCGGATCCTCGGCCCGGTACACCCGGTGCCCGAAGCCCATCAGCCGCTCGCCCCGGTCCAGGGCGCCCTTGACGTACGCCTGCGCGTCGCCCGTGCGCTCGATCTCCTCGATCATGCCGAGCACCCGGGAGGGCGCGCCGCCGTGCAGCGGGCCGGACATCGCGCCCACCGCGCCCGACAGGGCGGCGGCGACATCGGCGCCCGTGGAGGCGATGACCCGGGCGGTGAAGGTGGAGGCGTTCATGCCGTGTTCGGCGGCCGAGGTCCAGTAGGCGTCGACGGCCGCGACGTGCTTGGGGTCCGGCTCGCCGCGCCAGCGGATCATGAACCGCTCCACCACCGAGTTCGCCTTGTCGATCTCCCGCTGCGGCACCATCGGCAGGCCCTGTCCGCGCGCGGACTGGGCGACGTAGGACAGGGCCATGACCGCGGCGCGGGCCAGGTCGTCGCGGGCCTGGCGCTCGTCGATGTCGAGCAGCGGCCGCAGGCCCCACACGGGGGCGAGCATGGCGAGGGCCGACTGCACGTCCACCCGGATGTCACCGGAGTGCACCGGGATCGGGAACGGTTCGGCGGGCGGCAGACCGGGATTGAAGGCGCCGTCGACCAGCAGCCCCCACACGTTGCCGAACGAGACGTGACCGACCAGGTCCTCGATGTCGACGCCCCGGTAGCGCAGGGCGCCGCCCTCCTTGTCGGGTTCGGCGATCTCCGTCTCGAACGCGACGACTCCTTCGAGTCCGGGTACGAAATCGGACATCAGGCGGCTCCTCGTGAAGTGTGGCGGCGGTCGTCCCGGTCATGCCCCGGCGCGCAGGCGGTCACCCATGGTCAACCCAACCGCAAAGGGAGCAGCACGATAACGCCCGGTGCCACGGTTGGGGAGACCACACGACACCGAGTGCCATACCCGTTCTATACGGCAAGATGACCGCGTGACCGATCGCGACCCGCTTCCGGACCCCGTTCTCGACCCCGCTGCCATGCGCAAGCAGTACCGGGCCGACGGCCTCGCCGAGGAGGATCTCGCCGGCCATCCGATGGACCAGTTCGCCCGCTGGTTCGAGGACGCCGCCCGGGCCGCGCTGCACGGCACGCTCTACGAGCCCAACGCCATGGTCGTCTCCACGGTGGACGCGGCCGGCCGCCCCAGCTCCCGCACGGTCCTGCTGAAGCAGTACGACACCGAGGGCTTCGTCTTCTACACCAACTACGGTTCGCGCAAGGCCCTCGACCTCGCCGGGAACCCGCACGTCTCGCTGCTCTTCCCCTGGCACCCGCTGGCCCGCCAGGTCATCGTGACCGGCACCGCCCGCCGCACCGGCCGGGACGAGACCGCCGCCTACTTCCGCACCCGCCCGCACGGCTCCCAGCTGGGCGCCTGGGCCAGCGCCCAGTCCACGGTGATCGCCTCCCGCTCGGAACTCGACGCGGCCTACGCCGAACTGGAGGCCCGCTACCCGGAGGACGAACAGGTCCCGGTGCCCCCGCACTGGGGCGGCTTCCGGATCACCCCGGAGACGATCGAGTTCTGGCAGGGCCGTGCCAACCGCCTCCACGACCGGCTGCGGTACACCGCCCGGCCGGACGGCACCTGGACGGTGGAGCGCCTCAGCCCCTGAGCCCGGGGCGTACACGGAAAGCGCGGAAAACGCAGACGACCCGCGGGCTGGGTTCCTCCAGGAGGAGCCGGCCGGACGTACCGGCAGCCCGCGGGTCGGGTGACTGCTTGGGATTGGGCCGGCTGCGCGCATCTCTCACGCGCTGGTCCGGCACCGCACATGCCGTGGTGCCGGGCCGCTAGCCCGCAGCCACCTCACGCGTCCGGTTGTCATACATCTGCCGAACCACCTCCCTTCTCGTGTACCGACAGCCTAGGAAGCACCCGGGACGCACTCAACTGGTTTTTCTTGCGGGAACAGGGTGTGGGCTGGGTCACGTTCCAGTTGAATGAAGGCCGGTGAGGGAACCGGGCGCCGTGTGTACGGACGCGCAGGCAGTTTCCAGGGGGTCCAGGTGAGTGCTTCGCGGCGGAGTGGGGCCACGGACGAGCTGGGGCCGGACGAACCCGGCGAGCCGGGCTCGGACCTGCTGGCCGCACTGCTCGACGGGATGGACGCGGCGTTGTGCGCGTTCGACGCCGACGGGGTCGTCACGCACTGGAACCGCGAGGCCGAGCGGATCCTCGGCTGGACGGCCGCCGAGGCCGTCGGGCGGCACGGGTTCGCCGGGTGGGCGGTGCGCAGCGCCGACGCCGAGGAGGTGCAGGCCCGGCTGATGTCGGCGATGCACGCGCCGGGCCGCCAGGTGCACGAGTTCGCGCTCGTGACCAAGGACGGCGGGCGCATCCTCGTACGCACCCAGTCGGCCGCCGTGCGCGGGCCCGAGGGGAAACCGGCGGGGGTGTACTGCGCGTTCAGCGAGGTGCACGCGCAGATCGACCTGGAGCGGTCCATCGCGCTGAGCGAGGCGCTGTTCGAGGACGCCGCCTGGGGGGTCGTCCTCGTCGACGCCGACCTGCGGCCCGCCGTGGTCA
>NZ_JACBWZ010000980.1 GCF_013870595.1 Streptomyces sp. WELS2
GGCCGTCTGGCGCTGCTGGTCGACGCAGTGGGCGATCGCCTCGTTGAAGTCCGACCCCGCGAGATCGCGCCGGAGCTGCGCGGGGTGTGGGTGGTGCGGGACGAGGAGACGGCGGCGGGGCTGCCGGAGGGCGTGGAGCACGTGATCCTCGGCTCGCGGCGCTACCTGGAGGTCACCGCGCGCGCGAAGTTCTTCGTCAACGACGTCAACTGGCCCGGCGCCCTGGCCAAGCGCCCCGGCAGTGTGCACATCCACACCCACCAGGGCACCCCGCTGAAGTACGTGGGCGCCGATCTGCGGGACAAGCCCGGGGCCCGGCTCGGCTTCGACGTGCCGCAGATGCTGCGCCGGGCCGACCGCTGGGACTACAGCCTGGTCGCGAGCCGCCACGCGGAGCTGGTGTGGGAGCGGGCCTACCCCTGTCACTTCACCTCGGTGCGCACCGGCAGCCCGCGCAACGACGTGCTGGTGCGCGGCGGGGCCGGCGGCTTCCGGGAGCGGCACGGCATCCCGGCGGACCACACGGTGGTGCTGTACGCGCCGACCCGCCGGGACTACCGCCGCGGCGGGTACGTGGACCGGATCGACCTGGCCCGGTTCGCGGCCCGTCTCGGCGAGGGGCACACGCTCGTGGTCCGGCTGCACCCGTCGCTGGCGAACGGCCCGGCGCGGGGCATGGGCCTGGCGGAGCTGGCCCGGCGCCGGATCGTGGTGGACGCGACCGGTGAACCGCATCTGGCGGACGTCCTGCTCGCGGCGGACGCGCTGGTCACCGACTACTCGTCGGTGATGTTCGACTACGCCGTCCTGGACCGGCCGATCGTGATCCACGCCGACGACTGGCCCGCGTTCGCCGCGAGCCGGGGCGCCTATCTCGACATCACCGCCGAGCCGCCGGGCCATGTCACCCGTACCTTCCAGGAGCTGTCCGGGCTGTTCGGCTCGGGCGGCTGGCGGGACGGGGAGTCGGCGCGGCTGCGGGCCGCGTTCCGGGACCGGTTCTGCGAGTTCGAGGACGGGCGGGCCGCCGAGCGGGTGGTGCGCACCCTGCTGCTGGGCGAGCCGCTGTCCGGCGCGGCGTCCCGGATCCCGGGCCAGTCCGGGTCCCGGGACGCGCTGTCGCCGGCGTAGCGGTCACCCCGGCCGTCCGGGGCTACTCGATGACGAGGTCGACGTCGATGTTGCCGCGGGTGGCGTTGGAGTACGGGCAGACCTGGTGGGCGGTCTCGACCAGCTCGCGGCCGGTGGCCTGGTCCACCGTGTCGGGCAGTTCGATGCGCAGGGTGACCTTCAGCCCGAAGCCCTCGCCCTGCTTGCCTATGCCCACCTCGGCGGTCACGGCGGCGTCGCTGACGTCGACCTTCGCCTGGCGTCCGACCAGGCCGAGAGCGCTGCCGAAGCAGGCGGCGTACCCGGCGGCGAAGAGCTGCTCGGGGTTGCTGCCCTGGCCGTCGCCGCCCAGCTCGACCGGCATGGCCAGGGCGAGGTCGATCCGGCCGTCGGAGGAGACGGCGCGGCCCTCGCGGCCGTGGGTCGCGGTGGCGACGGCGGTGTAGAGCGCGTCCATGAAAGACCATCCCTCTCGGATGCGGGGTTCGTTACGACCAGAAGTAGAGCACACAATTAAGTTGTGCACAACTAAATGCCGGGCAAGGCCTTACCCTGGAGGCATGACCGAACCGGAGTGGCTCCGCCTGGACCGCCAGATCTGCTTCTCCCTGCACGCCGCGTCCCGCGCCTTCAACGGCGTCTACCGGGTCCTGCTCGGGGACCTCGGGCTCACCTACCCCCAGTACCTGGTGATGCTCGTGCTGTGGGAACACGGCGAGCTGCCCGTCAAGAAGCTCGGCGAGCGGCTGCGGCTGGACTCCGGGACGCTGTCCCCGCTGGTCAAGCGGCTGGAGGCGGCCGGTCTGGTACGGCGCGAGCGCAGCGCCGAGGACGAGCGGTCGGTCCTCGTCCAGCTCACGGAGGAGGGCACGGCACTGCGCGAGCGGGCGCTGGAGGTGCCGCGCCGGATCATGACGGCGACCGGCTTCGACCCGGCGGAGATCGGCGAGCTGCGCGAGCGGCTCGACCGGCTCACC
>NZ_JACBWZ010000981.1 GCF_013870595.1 Streptomyces sp. WELS2
CCAGCGGGTGCAGCGCGCCGTCCAGCAGGACGGGGTGGACGCCGTAGCGCTCGGCCTCCCGCTCCTCGCCGGGTCCGAGGGCGACCTCGGCGAACAGTTCCGCATCGCGGCGCCACACGGACCGTACGGTCCGCGCCGCCGGGCCGTGGCCGAGTCCGGCCGCCGCGAGGAGCCCGTACAGCTCGTCGGGCGCGACCGGTTCGGCCCCGGCGGGGGGCCAGGCGGTGAGGGTGGTGTCCGCGACTCCGGTGGCCTGCGCGGCGGGGGCGGTGACCTCCGGTGGGCGCAGGGTGCCGTGGGCGTTGCGGGTCCAGCCGCCGGGGCCGGAGGTGCCCTCGGGCCGGGTGTGCAGCTCGACGGTGCGCCGGCCGTCGATGAATGGGCCGACGGTCAGCCGGAGTTGGACGGCTCCCTGATCCGGAAGGACCAGCGGGGTGTCCAGGGTGAGGTCCTCGACGCCGCCGCAGCCGGTCTCGTCCCCGGCGCGCAGGGCCATCTCCAGCACGGCCGAGGCGGGCAGCACCGGCGTTCTGCCGAGGGTGTGCCCGTCGAGCCAGGGGTGGGTGCCGGCGGCGAGGCGGCCGGCGAACACCATCCCGTCGGTGCCCGGCAGTTCGACGGCGGCGCCCAGCAGCGGGTGGTCCGCCGCGCCGATCCCGGCCGCGCCCAGGTCCTCCGGGAGGGCGGGCGGCGCGTCGAGCCAGTACCGCTGCCGCTGGAAGGCGTAGGTCGGCAGTTCGGTGCGGGGCGGGCGGGGCCCGTCGAGCGCCGCCGACCAGTCCACGGGCGTGCCGCAGAACGCCGCCCAGTCCACGGCGGCACCGTGCGCGTGCAGCCGGACGACGGCCTTGGTGAGGCTCCGCGCCTCGTCGGCGTCGCCGCGCAGGCAGGGCACGAAGGTGGCGGAACCAGCCTCGGCGGGCAGGCAGTTGGGGCCCATCGCGGACAGCACCCCGTCCGGGCCGACCTCCAGGAAGGTGGTCACCCCGTCGGCCGCCAGGGCGGTCACGGCGTCGTGGAAGCGCACGGGCTGCCGTACGTGCCGCACCCAGTACTCGGGGCTGCCGAGTTCCTCCGCCGGCACCGCGGCGCCGGTCACGGTGGAGACGAACGGCGTGCCGGTCCCGCCGTACCGTACGCCCCGTGCCACCTCGGCGAAGGCGTCCAGCATGGGCTCCATGAGCGGCGAGTGGAAGGCGTGGCTGACCTCCAGCCGCTTGGTCTTGCGGCCCAGGCCGCGCAGCCGCTCGGCGAGGTCCAGCACGGCGTCCTCGGCGCCGGACAGGACGACGGCGGACGGCCCGTTGACGGCGGCGATGCCGACCCGGTCGGACTCCTCGCCGAGCAGGGCGAGCACCTCGGCCTCGCCGGCCTGTACGGCGACCATGGCGCCGCCCTCGGGGAGTTCCTGCATCAGCCGCCCGCGTGCCGCGACCAGGGCGGCGGCGTCCGGGAGCGAAAGGAGCCCGGTGACGTGCGCGGCGGCCAGCTCGCCGATGGAGTGCCCGGCCACGGCGTCGGGCCGGATGCCCCAGTGTTCGAGGAGCCGGTAGAGGGCGGTCTCCAGGGCGAACACGGCGGGCTGGGTGTACCCGGTCCGGTGGATCAGCCCGGCCTCGGGGCTGTCGGCGTCGGCGAAGACGATGTCCTTCAGGGGCCGGTCCAGGTGGGGTTCCAGCGCGGCGCACACCTCGTCGAAGGCCGTGGCGAAGACGGGGTACGTGTCGTACAACCGCCGCCCCATGCCGATCCGCTGGCTGCCCTGGCCGGTGAAGAGGACCGCGAGCCGGCCGGTGCTCCGCCGCCCCTCGGCGACCTCGGCGGCGGGTTCGCCGGCGGCCACGGCGGCCAGTGCGCGCAGGAGTCCGGCGCGGTCCTGGGCCAGCACCACGGCCCGGTGCTCGAACGTGGTCCGGGTGGTCAGCAGGGCGTGCCCGGCCGCGGCCAGGTCGAGTCCGGGGCGCTCGGTGACGAAGGCGTGCAGCCGCTCGGCCTGCGCGCGCAACGCCGCCTCGGACTTGCCGGAGACCACCCAGGGCACCGGGGCGAGCGGCTCGGCCGTGAACTCCTCCGGTTCGGGGGCT
>NZ_JACBWZ010000982.1 GCF_013870595.1 Streptomyces sp. WELS2
CGCTGATCCGCACCGCCGTCGGCATAGCCGCGGCCGAGGGCAGGATCGACGACGTCCGCGCGCTCCTCCTGCCGGTCCTGGACGCCGGTTTCCCGCCCGGCACCCACCGGTACGGCTGGCCGCTGCTGCTGGCCGCGGCCACCGCGGAGGCCGACGCCCGCACCCTGCCCGCCGCCCGGCCCGGCCGCGCCGAGATCCTCGACCGCCTCGCCACGACCGTACGGACGCTGACCACCGGCGTCCCCCTGTGGCAGGCCCACAGCGGCTGGGCCCGGGCCGAACTGCTGCGCGCCGAGGGCCGGGACACCGCCGAGACCTGGGCCCCGGTCGTCGCCGCCTTCGAATGCCTGGACCGCCCCTACGACCTCGCCCGGGTCCGGCACCGCCTGGCCGGGGCGCTGCTCGCCGAGGGCGGCGACGACGAGCGCGACCGCGCCGTGGAACTGCTCAGACTGGCCGCGGCGGTCGCCGACCACCTCAGGGCCCGTCCGCTCGCCGGCTCCGTCGCCCGGCTCGCCCAGCGGGCCCGGCTCAGCCTCGGCGGCGGCAAGCGGCGGGACCCGGCCGCCGATCCGGCCGCCGCGTTCGGCCTCACCAGCCGGGAGCGGGACGTCCTCGGCCTGGTCGCGGCCGGCCGCACCAACCGGCAGATAGCCGAGGAGCTGTTCATCTCGCCGAAGACCGCGAGCGTCCACGTCTCCAACATCCTCGGCAAGCTCGGTGTCTCCGGCCGGGGCGAGGCGGCGGCGGTGGCGCACCGGCTCGGCCTGTTCGTGGCCGGGACACTCGCTGCCGGATCGTCCGGGTGACACCTACGCTGGAGAAAACCGGCAATGAGGGGGAAGCCGTGTTCAACGTCTTCGAGGACCTGTTCGCACCCGGCCGCAAACACACCCGGGACGAACTCAACCGCCTGGAGCTGTCCCGCGAGGACGTCGGCGACAACGACCCCGGGCGCGGCCCCATAGACCTGGCCTCCGGCAAGGCGGTCATACGGCTGTCCCCGGCCGGCGAGCCCGTGCCGGCCGACGAGGAGCCCGGGTCCGAGCCCAACTGACCTCGGCCTGCGGGCCGGCGGGCCGGCTCAGCGGACCTGAAGCTCCAGCACCCGGTCGTCCCCCTTCCCCGGCCTGCCCCGGCCGTCCGTGTCGCTGGTCACCAGCCACAGCCGGCCGCCGCCCGCCGGGGCCACCGTGCGCAGCCGGCCGTAGGTGCGGGTGAGGAACGCCTGAGGGGCGGCCGAGGCCGAGACGCCGTCCAGCGGGATGCGCCACAGCCGCTCGCCGCGCAGTCCCGCCATCCAGATCGCGCCGTTCACACAGGCGATGCCGCTGGGGGAGGCCTCGTCGGTGTGCCACTGGGCCACCGGGTTCTGGAAACGGGGGTCGGACGAGCGGCCCTCTGCCTCGGGCCAGCCGTAGTCCCCGCCGGGTTTGATCGCGTTCAGTTCGTCCCAGGTGTCCTGCCCGAACTCCGAGGCGAACAGCCGCTGGTGAGCGTCCCAGGCCAGCCCCTGGACGTTGCGGTGGCCGTAGGAGTACACGACGGAGCCGGGGAAGGGGTTGCCGGGCGCCGGTTCGCCGTCCGGGGTCATCCTGAGGATCTTCCCGCCGAGCGAGGACCGGTCCTGCGCCAGGCCCCGCCGCCCGGTCTCGCCGGTGCCCGCGTACAGCATGCCGTCCGGACCGAACGCGATCCGGCCGCCGTTGTGGACGGTGCCCTTGGGGATGCCCTTGAACACCGTGTCGGGGGCGCCCAGTCGCTCACCGGCCGGTTTGCGCTCGTCGTAGCGCACGCGGACGATCCGGTTGTCCGAGGCCGAGGTGAAGTAGGCGTAGATCATGTGGTCCGAGGCGTAGCCGGGGGACGGCGCGATGCCCAGCAGTCCGCCCTCGCCGGCGGGAAGGACCCCGGAGACCGTGCCCAGCACCGTCGTCCGGCCGGTCTTCGTGTCGATCCGGCTGATCGTGCCCTCGTCGCGGGAGGAGACCAGCAGATCACCGCCCGGCAGCGCGGCCAGCCCCCACGGTGACTTCAGTCCCTCGGCCACCGTGCGCAGCACCTCCGCCGACCCCTTGGCGGG
>NZ_JACBWZ010000983.1 GCF_013870595.1 Streptomyces sp. WELS2
GTGCTTCGCGTGGACAGGCCGCATCCCGGTGTCCCTCCGTCGTGTTCGTACCCGTCGTGCCGTCACCCGTCCGCCTGCGCGCGGACGGACCCGTGAACGCCCCACGCGATCGCCGGGACCAGCGGGGACCCGCCCCCAGCGTGCCGCGTCCGGCGCCCGGCCGCTCGCCGCCAAGGGGTGCCCTGCATCCGCCGGGGTACACAATCCGCGATACCGGGCCGGGCGCGGCGTGCCCTCCGACGGCCGGTTCGGGCACCCGTCGGGACCGCGACGATCCGCGACCGGAGGCAGTACACCGAAGGAAGTACACCGAGGACTCGCGGGAAGTACACCGAGGAGAGGAGACGCCGTGCCGGACACGGACGTGGCCGTCGTGGGTGCGGGCGCCGCCGGGCTGTCGCTGGCCCACCGGCTCGCCGGACACATCCCCGGCCTGCGGACACCGTCCGTGGTGCTGGTGGACGCGCCGCCCGGCCCGCTTCGGCCGCCCCCGCGGACGTGGTGCCACTGGACGCCGGGAACGGGGCGGTTCGACGCGGCGGTGCGGGCCGAGTGGCGGCGGCTGAGGGTGCGCCCGCGCACCGGAGCCCCGGTCGAGGGCGACATCGACCCGCTGCGGTACCGCATGATCCGCTCCGACGACTTCGAGCGCCTCGTCTCCCGGGACCTGGCCCGCAGCCCCAACGTGCGGCGCCTGGAAGCCACCGTCGAAACGGTGGAGGACGTGCCCGGTGGCGCGCTCGTCCACCTGAGGGACACAGATGGACGGGCGCGGACGCTCGGTGCCCGCTGGGTGTTCGACTCACGCCCCCTCGGCAGCCTCCCGGCCGCCCGGACCACCCTGCTCCAGCACTTCCACGGCTGGTTCGTGCGCACCGCACGGCCCGTCTTCGACCCGGCCGCCGTCGAACTGATGGACTTCCGCACCCCGCAGCCCGCCCACGGCCTGTCCTTCGGCTACGTCCTGCCGACCGGGCCGTGCGAGGCGCTCGTGGAGTACACCGAGTTCTCCCGGCGCACCCTCGCCCCGGACCGCTACGAGGCCGCCGTGCGGCACTACGCCGACGAGGTGCTGCGGCTCGGCGAACGGCAGGTCCTGGCCACCGAGACCGGAGTCATCCCGATGACCGACGCGCCGATCGCCCGGCAGACCGGGGCCTCGGTCTTCCGCATCGGCGCCGCCGGCGGAGCCACCCGCCCCGCCACCGGTTACACCTTCGCCGGACTGCAACGCCAGACCCTGGCCGTCGCCGACGCCCTGCGCCGCGGCCGCCGCCCCGTGCCGCCCGCCGCCCACCCGGCGCGCCACCGCGTCATGGACGCCGTCCTGCTGCGCGCCCTCGACAGCGGCCGGGCCGACGGCCCGGACCTGTTCGGCCGCCTCTTCACCCGCGTGCCCATGGCACGTCTGCTGCGCTTCCTCGACGGGGACACCCGCCCGCACGAGGACCTGTGCATCGGCCTGCGGACCCCCGTCCGGCCGATGCTGCGCTCCGCCCTGGAACTGCCCCGCCTGCCCCGGCGCCCCTACGACCCGCCCCCGGCACCGCGTCCACCGGTGTTCCGTGCCACGCCGCACCTTCCCCCGACGGAGACCGCATGACCCTGCTGCGCGACGAGCGACTCGCCGCCGCCTTCGACCACGCCGCCCGCGGCTACGACACGCTCGTGGCCGCCAACCCCGGCTACCACGCCCACCTGCGCCGTTCGGTGGGCGGTGAGGAGCCCCTGGACGCACCGGTCGTACCGCCCCGGCCCGAGCCCGCGCGCGCTCTGACGGCCGTCTACACCGGTGTGGGCGCCTGCGAGCCGGAGGACGTGGTGGCGAACCGGCTCGATCCGTGGCACGGAGCGTGGCTGCACCCGTACGCGTTCGCCGATCTGACCGTGGTGGACGCCCCCGGCGACCCGGCCGGCGCGGTGGACGGCGGTCCGGACGCCCTGACCGTCGACGTGTCCTTCAAGGTGGCGGGCCGCATCGTCGTACCGGTCCGCGCCGTCTTCACCGCGCCCGGCCCCCGTACGGTCGTCATGCGCGTCTGCGAGGGCGAGGGCGCGGGGTCCGTCGTGGAGACCCACGCCA
>NZ_JACBWZ010000984.1 GCF_013870595.1 Streptomyces sp. WELS2
CACGTTCCGGTCCCGGCGGACGATGCTCAGCCGGCCGCCCCAGCGGGCGCGGGCAGCCTCCAGACCGTGCCCGGTGTACTCGACGTCCACCACGCGGTCGTCGAACGCCTTGGCGTACACCCCGCACTCGTCGTACTGGCCGCACTCCTCCGTCACCGCGAAGTCCAGTCCGGCCCGCGCGCGCCGCCCGGCCAGTTCGGCGGTGTTCTTCTGCGCGATGGCCAGGTGCCGGGCGTGCGCGTGCCGGGACAGCAGGGCCATGAACGCGGTCGCGTCGGCCGGGGTCAGCAGCCCGTGGGAACGGGTGTAGCTGTCGTAGTTGTCGGGTTCGACGGCGTCGAAGCCCTTGTCCGCGCAGCCGTCGATCCAGCCGTTCACCCGCTTCGCCACCCGCTCCCGCTTGGCCGGGGTGCGGATGTCCAGCAACGGCTCGTCCCAGTCCTCGTCGATGACGGGCCTGCCGCGCCCGTCACGCAGCAGCAGATCGGCGGGCCAGGAGGAGCGCTCGGCCGGCTGGGCCTGGAACGCGTTGACGTAGCAGATGTTGTACAGGCCCCGGGCGGGGGAGTCGGACCGGTCGCGGCTGACCACGCGCACGCCCTTGGGCGGGGGGTAGGCCCCGCCGATCTGGTAGTCGAAGCCGGCGCCCTTCGGGGGCAGCCGCACCGCGGCGGGTCTGCCGGAACCGTTCTCGCCCCGGTCGCCGGAGGCGCAGCCGGCCAGCGCCGACACCGCGACGGCCAGGGCCGCTGCCAAGGCGCCCAGGGCCGCACGCGGCCTCCGGGCGCGGGGGTCACCCATGGGGGGCAAGTCCGCTCCATCCTGCCCACGCCGGGCGGCGCGGCACGTCCAGGATCAAATCGTCCGTACGCTCCCGTCGTCAAGTCGCTTCCCGGGCCACGCCGTAGGCTCACCGGTGATCATCGTCTCGACGGCAGGAGCAGTAACGATGCAGTACGTGAAGCTCGGTTCGACGGGCCTGGACGTGTCTCGGATCTGTCTGGGCTGCATGACGTACGGGGTGCCGGACCGCGGCACGCACGAGTGGACGCTGGACGAGGAGGCGTCCCGGCCGCTGATCCGGCAGGCGCTCGAGGCGGGCGTGAACTTCTTCGACACCGCGAACGTCTACTCCGACGGCACCAGCGAGGAGATCGTCGGCAAGGCCCTGCGGGACTTCGCCCGCCGTGACGAGATCGTGCTGGCCACGAAGGTGCACGGCCGGATGCGGCCGGGTCCCAACGGCGCCGGGCTGTCCCGCAAGGCCATCATGACCGAGATCGACCACAGCCTGCGCCGCCTCGGCACCGACTACGTCGACCTCTACCAGATCCACCGCTACGACCACGCCACACCCGTCGAGGAGACGATGGAGGCGCTGCACGACCTGGTCAAGGCGGGCAAGGTCCGCTACATCGGCGCCAGTTCGATGTACGCGTGGGAGTTCGCCAAGGCCCAGTACACCGCCGAGCGGCACGGCTGGACCAGGTTCGTCTCCATGCAGAACCACTACAACCTGCTCTACCGCGAGGAGGAGCGGGAGATGCTGCCCCTGTGCGCGGACCAGGGTGTCGGCGTGCTGCCGTGGAGCCCGCTCGCCCGGGGCCGGCTCACCCGCGACTGGGGCACCGTCACCGGACGCAGCGCCACCGACGACTTCGGCAGCCGGCTGTACCTGGAGAGCGACCGCGCGATCGTCGAGGCGGTCACCCGCATCGCGGCCGGCCGGGGCGTGCCGCGCGCCCAGGTGGCCCTCGCCTGGCTGCTGCACCAGGACACCGTGACGGCGCCGATCGTCGGCGCAGCCAAGCCGCGGCACCTCGAGGACGCGGTGGCCGCGGTCGCGCTGGAGCTGACCGCCGAGGAGATCGAGGAGCTCCAGCGGCCGTACACCCCGCGCGCGGTCAGCGGCCACTGAGCACCGCGCGCGGGTGTGCCGGGCGGGGCGGGAGGGCCGTGACCGACAGTGCTGCGGCGCGCGGTCCGGGTGGAGCGGCCGGGCCGTCTCCGGCCGTTCACATCGGACCGCGGGTCACGGCCGGTGGTGCGGTGGCGGCGGCGGTGGCGGGATCGTGGTCAG
>NZ_JACBWZ010000985.1 GCF_013870595.1 Streptomyces sp. WELS2
CGGCCGGGAAGGCGTCGTACCGGGCGAGGGCCCGCACCGGATCGGCCGGCGCGCCGCAGGCCCGGCCGACCGCCGCCGTCTCGGCGACCAGCGCCTCCAGCTCGGCGCGGTGCCGGGTGCGAACGGTGCCGAGGGGAACGCCGTACCGGGTGGTGAGCAGGGCGAACGGGGCGAGGAAGGCCATCTTGGCCCACAGCGCCGCCGACTCGTCCCCGGCCACCCGCGCCGTCGTACCGCACCGCGTGAGCAGGACGGCCAGTGCCTCCAGCCGGGCGCGGGGCACGGCGTCCCCGGCCAGGTCGAGCTCGGTGAACGGGCTGCCGTGTTCGATCACGCCCGGTGCGACGCGGGTGGACTCCACGCGGATCACGGCCGGGGCGACCCGGTCCGGGCGGTAGCGCTCGCGCAGGACGGCGGGGTGTTCGACGCCGTTCAGCAGCGGGACGAGCAGGGCGTCGCCGAGCGCGGCGGGCGGGACCCGGGTGAGGGCGGCGCCGAGCGCGGTGTGCTTGACGGCGACCAGGCAGACGTCCACCGGTGCGCGCAGTTCGGTGTCCGCGTCGACGGCGGCGGTGAAGTCGCCGAACTGCGGACTGCGGACGGTGATGCCGTCGCGGCGCAGCTTTTCGGCCGTTTCCGCACGGGCCAGGCAGAGCACGCGATGGCCGGAACGGGACAGCAGGGCGGCGAGCAGGCCGCCGGTGCCGCCGGGGCCGAGGACGGCCACGGAGAGCGGATGCGTCATGGAGTCGTTCCCTTCGACGGTCGGCCCCGGGAGTCGGTGGCCGCCTTCGCGGTGATCATCGCAGGGCGCGGCGGGCGGCGCGAGACTGGGGACATGTGCCGGAGCATCAAGACGCTGCGCCCGCCCGTGCTGCCAGGTGAGGCCACGGACGACGACATCCGCGCGGCCGCGTTGCAGTACGTCCGAAAGGTTTCGGGCTTCAGGGCCCCCGCCGCCCACAACCGCGAGGCCTTCGACGCGGCGGTGGACGCCGTCGCCCGCGCCACCGCGGAACTCCTGGGCTCGCTGGAGGTGCGGGGACGAGCGGGACCAAGGTGATCACGGACGGTGACGGAGGGGTCGAAGGGGCGGATGGGACGGGCCACCGTTGGCCAGATGTTGAACTTGCAAGTACTGATTAGGTACCCCTAACCTTGGCTTGATTCGGTTCCCCTCCCCACAGCCGGCCTCGTCCCCGGCCGGCCCGACAGACACCGAAGAGGAGTCGTCCCCACATGTCCGCTCGTCTCAATTCCGCTCAGCCCTACGTCCTGGGGCTCTTCCGCATCGTCGTCGGCCTGCTCTTCGCCGTGCACGGTGCCGCTTCCCTGTTCGGCGTCCTCGGCGGTGCCGCCGGCACCAACGGCGGCACCATCGCGGCCGGCACCTGGCCCGGCTGGTACGCGGCCGTCATCCAGCTCGTCGCCGGTGCCCTGGTCCTGCTGGGCCTCGGCACCCGCGGGGCCGCGCTGATCGCCTCGGGCTCCATGGCCTACGCCTACTTCGACGTCCACCAGCGGCTCGCGCTGTGGCCGATACAGAACGGCGGCGAGCTGCCGGTGCTGTTCTGCTGGTCGTTCCTGCTGCTGGTGTTCACCGGCTCCGGCGCCTTCGGCCTGGACCGCCTCCTCGCCCGGCGCCCGGCGCGGGACGAGGCCGGCGCGGCCGAGCAGACCGCGGTGGCGGTCTGAGTCACACCACGTACGGGCGGCCGGCGCACCTCGGGTGACCGGCCGCCCGTGCACGTACCGTGATCGACTCGGGAACCCCCACGCATCTCCTGTCACACCCGCCGCGTACGCTGTACAGCCGTCAACGGGGGAATGTCGGGAGTCGTCGTGTGGGAAAGCGTGGGGTCGCTAGCGGCCGGTCCATGGATCTACGCCGTGGTGGCCGTCTCGGTCCTGCTTGATGTGTTCCTGCCGGTGCTGCCCAGCGGAGTGCTGGTCATCACGGCGGGCACGGCGGCGGCTGCGGGCACCGGCGCGGCCGGCCAGGTCGCGCACGAGGTGCCGGACATCCTGGCCCTGATCCTGTCCGCCGCGACGGCCTCGGTCCTCGGCGACCTGGTG
>NZ_JACBWZ010000986.1 GCF_013870595.1 Streptomyces sp. WELS2
CGCGGGCGCGCCGGGGCGACCCCGCCCCGCGGGCGTCTCCGCGCGCGCGCCGGTCAGGCGCCGGGCAGCCGGCGCGTGAAGTCGGCGACGGCGGCCCGTACGTCGTCCGCCGTCCAGTCCAGGCCCTCCGCGCGCACCGAGACCTCGCTGAAGGCCAGCCCCGGGCCGCCCTGGTCCCAGGGGTCGGAGAAGAGGAACGTGCCCGTCTTCTCGGCCTGGGACACGGCGGCCTCCATGAGGACGTCGGCGTCGTACGGCAGCCAGACCCGGAACTCGTTGGTGTGCGGCTCCCCGGGGTGCACGCGGGCCCACGGCACCCCCGCCGCCGCGAAGCCCTCCCGCAGCGCGGCGGCGACCACGCGCGCGTGCCGCACGTAGTCCGGCAGCCGGGGCAGCTCGCGCTCCAGCCCGACGAGGGCGGACAGGACGGTGGGGAACTGCTGGTAGACCGTGCCGCCGTACCGGTGCCGCCAGGTCCTGGCCTCCTCCACCAGCGTCCTCGGGCCGGCCAGCGCGGCCCCGCCGAAACCGTCGAGGGACTTGTAGAACGACACGTACACGCTGTCGGCGAGGCCCGCTATCTCGTCCAGGGACCGGCCGAAGTGGAGCGTGCACTCCCACAGGCGCGCGCCGTCGAAGTGCACCACCGCGTCCCGCTCCCGCGCGGCTTCGACGACCTCGGTCAGCTCCTCCCAGGCGGGCAGCACGAAACCGGCGTCCCTGAGGGGCAGCTCCAGCATCAGCGTCCCGAAGGGCTCGGGGAAGTCGCGTATCTCGGCCGCCGTGGGCAACCGGGGCTCCCCGGTCACGCGCACCGGCCGCAACCCGCTGACCTGGCTGAACGCATGCCGTTCGTGCACCTCGGGGTGGGCCAGGGCGTGCAGGGCCACCGTGGGGTCGCCGGTGCGGCCCGCCCAGCAGCGCAAGGCCACCTGCTGGGCCATCGTGCCGGTCGGGAAGAACGCGGCGGCCTCCGTGCCGAGCAGGGCCGCGACCCGCTGTTCCAGGTCCTCCACGATCCCGGTGCCGTAGACGTCCGCGTACCGGTCCAGGTCGTACACCTCGGACGCCGCGTCCAGGACCGCCAGCCGCTCGCGGACCGTGCGCCGGAAACCCGGGCGCCACAGCACCCGTTCCGCCTCGGCGAAGGCGGCCCGGCGCCGCTCCCGCATCCGCTCCGCCGCGGTGGGCTCCGCACCCGCCCGCCGGTCGTCGTCCTGGTGTCCGTCCGGTACCACCGCATCAGTCATGGACGGATCATGCCCGCCCACGCGCGCGCGGGCAGCAGGGTTTCGGTGCCGGAGCGTGTGGACAAACCCACAGCCTGTGGACAACCGGCCGCCGCCACACCCGATAGCGTTAACATGACGAGAAATCGTCCGGTACCCAGAGCGGACTGGAACGGGAAGGCCGCCGTCGCGTGAGTACAGTCCACCAGCCAGACCTCAAGGACCGCCCCGCGCGGCTCACCGTCGGTGTCGTCGGCGCCGGCCGAGTGGGCCCCGCGCTGGCCGCGTCCCTCCAGCTCGCCGGGCACCGCCCGGTGGCCGTCTCCGGAGTCTCCGACGCCTCCCGCAGGCGCGCCGAGGCCATGCTCCCGGACGTCCCGCTGGTGCCGCCCGCCGAGGTGCTCCAGCGTGCCGACCTGGTGCTGCTCACCGTCCCCGACGACGCCCTGCCCGGCCTGGTCGCCGGCCTCGCCGAGACCGGCGCGGTACGGCCGGGACAGCTGCTGGTGCACACCTCCGGCCGGTACGGCGCGAAGGTCCTGGACCCCGCCCGGCGCGCGGGCGCGCTGCCGCTGGCCCTGCACCCGGCGATGACCTTCACCGGCACCCCCGTGGACGTGCAGCGCCTCGCGGGCTGCTCCTTCGGCGTCACCGCGCCCGAGGAGCTGCGGCTGGCCGCCGAGGCCCTGGTGATCGAGATGGGCGGCGAGCCGGAGTGGATCAGCGAGGAGGACCGCCCGCTGTACCACGCGGCCCTCGCCCTCGGCTCCAACCACCTGGTCACCCTGGTCGCCCAGGCCATGGAGCTGCTGCGCACGGCCGGCGTCGGCGCCCCCGACCGGATG
>NZ_JACBWZ010000987.1 GCF_013870595.1 Streptomyces sp. WELS2
CGCAAGGTCTGCGTCCGGACATCCATCGTTCCCCGCTCCACGACGGCTCCCCACTATGCGGCCCGCCCCGGAACAGGGCGAGGCCTCGGTGAAACGGTCGGTGGCGGCGGTCAGGTCGCCCGCCGCCCGCGCGCGCCGGGCCTGTTCGGCGTGCTAGGACAACTCCTGGACTTCCAGGTCGACTTGTGTCCAGGACGAAGCGGTATCCGCCGGCGCCGTCGCGGATCGCCGAATCCGCCCGGCCGGTTCCCGGCGGGTCGAGTGCCTTGCGCAGCGGGTAGACGCAGCCGGGCGGGACCCGGCGGCCGGTCACCGGCGGACTGTTGCCCCAGGCGCCGTCGAGCAGTTGCCCGTGGCCGACGGTCGTGCCCCCGCCGAGCACCAGGACCGTGAGAACGGCCTGCCTCCCGGGTGGGATCGATCTCCAGCCGCTACGGACCGCGCCGAGCGCCGTGCCCGAACCGGTCCGAGCACCTCGATCCGGAGCCGCTCGGGGACTCCCCCGGTGCACCGCGCCCCCTTCCCGTTCCTGCACCAGCGGGATTTCATGCGGATTTCACCGCCTGTCGCGATGGTTGGCAAGACCGCCCGCAGGCAGGGCGGAACTGTCGGTTCCGGACATGGCGACGGAGACGGTGACGACGTGGATCTGGAAATTCACCCAACGGCTGGTCGATACGGGCGGGTTCTTCCTGCCCATGAGCTCGCTCGGCCGCGAGGAGTGGTCCAGGTCTCCAAGGAAAGCGTCCTGCGGGGCGCGCCGGTGGGGCACGCAGGTGTCCACGGCGGCGGGCTTCTGAACGAATGGGTGCGGGCGGCCACATCGAAGGGCCGGTACGGCGGCGCGCGGTCGCCGTACGGCAGGTGACACGGAGCGGGGAACGAATCAACATGGCGGAGACCAAAGGCGTACTGCTGCCGGCCTATGTGCTGGCCGACGAGTCGGGCTCGATGAGCCCGTACGAACAGGATCTGACCCACGGTCTGGTCTCGCTCTGCGAGGGACTGCGGGCCGAACCGATGATCGCGGCCAAGCTGCGGCTGGCCGTGCTCGGCTTCTCCGACGACGTCCAGGTGCGTCTCGCGGTGGCCGACATGCGCCGCGAGACGCACCTGCCTAAGGTCGAGATCCGGGGGCTGACGAACTACGAGGCCGTGTTCGACGACCTCTTGACGAGGATCCCGAGCGATGTGCGCTGGCTGCACGGAGAGGGCTACAAGGTGCACCGGCCGGTGGTGTTCTTCCTCAGCGACGGACAGCCGACCGACGGCGGGGCCTGGCGGCGGCCGCACCGGGAGCTGACCGACCGGGCGCAGACGCCCACCGCCCCGAACATCGTGGCCTGCGGCATCGGCAACGCCGAGGCGAGCACCATGGTGGAGGTGGCGACCCAGCCGGAGTTCGCGTTCATCGCGAAGCCCGGGACCGACATCGGGCGCGCGGTCGCCGAGTTCTTCCACGCGCTGACGGCGAGTCTGGTCGCCTCGGGACAGGCGCTGAACTCGGGCACACCACAACTGGTGGTGAACCGTCCGGACCAGTTCAGCATGGCGATCGACGAGGTCGGGCAGTGAACAGGGCTGCCGACCGCGGGCGTTTCGGGGCCTTCGGCCCGCCCGCCGTACCTCCCGTGCCGCCCACTGTGCCGCCCCTGCCGCCGGACGCGCCGCAACCGGTACCGTCCGTCCCGTGGCTGCCGGTCGTGGTGGGGACGCCGGGTCCGGAGTTCGAGGCCCGGCCGCCGGGCAGGTTCGCGTTCGAGTTCCCCGACACCGAATGCGACGGCTGGTCCACACCGTCCCTGTGCCTGCGCTTCGCCTCGGTGCGCGGCGCCCAGCACCGCTACTCCGGCAAGCCTCGGCAGGACGCGGCGCGCGCGGCGTGCCACGAGGCGAGCGGCGGCGTCGTGTTCGCCGTGGCCGACGGCGTCTCCGGCGCCGGCAGATCGGAGTGGGGCGCCATCGAGGCGTGCCGGACCTCCGTGGAGCGGATGCTGCACCTGCTGTCGACTGGCGACGGGCAGCTGGACTTCCGGGACGTACTGCTCCGGGCCGCCGAGCGGCTGCGGCAA
>NZ_JACBWZ010000988.1 GCF_013870595.1 Streptomyces sp. WELS2
GTCGGCCTCGGCGGCCCGCGGGTGGGGCGGCCGTACGTCGTTCAGCCCCTGCGCCTCCCGGGCGGCGATCTCCTTCAGCCGCAGCGACAGCTGGAGCGTGGTGGGCCGCTCCTCGGGGTCCTTCGCCAGGCAGGCCCGGATCAGCGGAGCCAGCGCGTCCGGCACACCGGCCAGGTGCGGCTCCTCGTGCACCACCCGGTACAGCATCACCTCGGAACTGCCGTGCCCGAAGGGCGAGTCGCCGGTCGAGGCGTACGCCAGCGTGGCGCCCAGCGAGAAGACGTCGGTGGCCGGGGTGACCGTCGCGCCGCGCACCTGCTCGGGGGCGAGGAAGCCGGGGGAGCCGACCGCGGTGCCCACATGGGTGAGCGTGGAGGCACCGGTGGCCCAGGCGATACCGAAGTCGATGATCCGCGGACCCTTGGGTGACAGCAGGATGTTGGAGGGCTTCAGGTCCCGGTGGACGACACCGGCCTCGTGCACGGCGACGAGCCCCTCGGACAGGGCCGCGCCGATCGCCGCCGTGTCCGCCGCGCCGAGCGCCCCCTCCTCGGCGACCTTGTCGTGCAGGGAGGGCCCGGGCACGTACTGGGTGGCGAACCAGGGCCGCTCGGCCTCCAGGTCGGCGGCGACCAGCCGGGCCGTGCAGCCGCCGCGGATCCGCCGGGCGGCGGACACCTCGCGCGCGAACCGCGACCGGAACTCCTGGTCCTCCGCCAGATCCGGCCGGATCACCTTCAGCGCGACCCGCTGCCCCTTCTTGTCGGAGCCGAGATAGACCACGCCCATTCCGCCCGCGCCGAGCCGTCGGTGAAGCCTGAACGAGCCGACGACGCGCGGGTCCTCGCGCCTCAGGCGCATCATCGCCATGTTCATCCCCGCTGCCCGGTCCCTGTGACGTGGCACAGCTTACGTTTCCACGGCCGCCCGCGCGCATAGGCCGCGCCCTCTCGCCGGGACGGATTGTGCGGGCCGTCCCGGGGAGGTGAAAGCCGGTCAGCAGGCCAGGCGTTAGCGCGACTTCACGCCGGCCGGATGGCCAACCCGCCTTCCGCTCCGGGAGGTTGAGCTCGCGCGGAGCCGGGGCACCCCGGGCGGCGCCCCTGCCGGCCGCCGTCCGCCGGCCGTCCGGGGGCGGGGCTGGGCCCCGGACCGGGATCCACCTCCGGTACCCCTTCCGGCACCGGTCCGAGTGATCGAAGTCACTCCACCCGGTGAGCGGAACGCTTCCGAAATGACCGGACACAGCGGACGGCCCCTCAGGGAAGTCCCCGATACCCGGGCCCGCGTCTCCACCCAGGGGAGTAGTTCGCGGCCGGGGGCTCATCCTCCCGGAGGCCCGGCAATCGGTACGAGGGCATGACGCCGGTGCCGCGCGGCCCGCCTAGATTTGAGGACAAGCGGTGGGTGCGGTACTCGTCCCCCGAGGTCGGACACCCGCCGCTGCAGCCGACAACCGAACAGTCAGGAGAGGGACCATGGCCCACACGGCACCGCGACGCCCGGCGTTCGCCTCCCGCCGCACGGGCCGCCGCCACCCCTTGGTGGCGACGCTCATGGCCCTTCCCCTCGCGGCCCTGCTCCTGCTCGTCTTCGACGGCTGGGAGACGGTGGCCACACAAGCGTCGTCCGTGGGTGCGATGCTGGGGCGCTGAGCGGCGACCCCAGGCCCGGAAGAGCGGTCCGGGCGGGGACATCGATCCATGAAACCCCGTGGGGACGGGGGTACGGCGGACGGCAAGAATGCCGGCGCAGCTGGGGAGCTGCGCCGGCATCTGCCGTTTCCCGCCGCGCGACCCGTAGGGGACCGCTTCTCCCGGCGGACCCTTCGCATGGCCGTTTCCCGGCGGACCCTTCGTGGCCGCGGGCGAGCGCCCCGCCCCGCGACCGGCCCAGTACCCTCGGCCGGACAGCCACCCTTCCCCGAGGCAACGGTGACCGCAGACACAGCCGCGAGCGCAGACACCCCCACCGACCCCCTCGTATCCGCCCTGGCCGCCCACGCCAGGGCGGCGGCCCACGGCAGGGCAGGGGGTCCGTGGCGGTGTCTGGAGCACCGGATGGTG
>NZ_JACBWZ010000989.1 GCF_013870595.1 Streptomyces sp. WELS2
CCAGCGGCATCGGGACGGCCTCCAGTACGGCCGTACAGGCGCGGCGGATCTCGTCGCGGTCGGGCTCGGGCAGGCCGACGACGCGGGCCGAGCGCGTCAGCCGGTCGAGGTGCCGGGTGAGCGCGAAGGGCCGGCCGTGGACCGTCTTCACGGTCTCGAAGACGCCGTCGCCGACGGTCAGGCCGCGGTCGAGGACGGAGACCCGGGCGGTCTCCGCCTCGCGCAGCCCGCCGTCCAGCCAGATCCTCATCCGCTGGCCTCCTCGGGTACCTCGTACGCGCCGGACGCCACCGCGAGCAGCCGGGCCGCCTTCAGCTCGGTCTCCCGCCACTCCCCTTCCGGGTCGGACCCCCAGGTGATGCCGGCGCCCGCGCCGAAGCGCAGGGTGCCGTCGGCGCGGTCGATCCAGAAGGAGCGTATGCCCACGGCCAGCTCGCCGGTGCCCCGGTCGGCGTCCACCCAGCCGATGCCGCCGCAGTAGGGGCCGCGCGGTGCCGTCTCCAGCTCCTCGATGATCCTCATGGCGCTCGGCTTGGGGGCGCCGGTGACCGAGCCGGGCGGGAAGGCCGCGGTCAGCAGCTCGGGCCAGCCGGCGTCCGGGCGCAGCTCGCCGCGCACGGTGGAGACGAGGTGGACGAGCCCGGGGTGCTTCTCCACCACGCACAGGTCGGGCACGGTCACGCTGCCGGTCTCGCAGACCCGCCCGAGGTCGTTGCGGACCAGGTCCACGATCATCACGTTCTCGGCGTGGTCCTTGTCCAGGAGCTCGGCCTCGGTGCGCGCGGTGCCCTTGATCGGGCCGGACTCGACGACGCGGCCGGCCCGGCGCAGGAACAGCTCGGGAGAGGCGGTGGCGATCTCCACGCCGTGCTCCGGCAGGCGGATCGTGCCCGCGTACGGCGCCGGGTTGCCGCGGGCCAGCACGGCGGTCAGGGCGTCCACGTCGGCGTCGGGGGCGACGGGCGCGCCGAGCACCCGGCAGAGGTTGACCTGGTAGACCTCGCCGGCCGTGATGTACTCGCGGATGCGGTGGACGGCCGCGACGTATCCGGCGCGGTCCAGGGACGAGGTCCACCGGCCCGGCTGCGGGCCCCGCCACCGGCCGGGGCGCGGCTCGGGCACCGGCTCCTCGCGTACGTCCGCGAAGCGGGCGCAGGTCAGCCGGCCTTCGTAGTCCGCGCAGACGGCCCAGAAGCCGGTGGAGTCCAGGGCGGCCGGGTCGCTGGTGACGTCGAGCAGACCCGTGGCGACGCGGTCGCCGAAACGGGCCAGAGGAGGGAGTGCGCGGGGGTCGTGGAGCACGTGGTCGAGTCTAGGTCGGGTGTCCGCCGGGTGACCCCGGGATGTCCCGTGGGGGGCGCTGACCACGGGGTACGCGGAGCGCACCGCAGCACGCTGCGCAAACGCGTTTTTGTACTGGCCGGGGAATCCGCTAGAGTTCAACACGTCGCCGGGACGCGGAAGCGGACCGAAACGACAAGCGGACGTAGCTCAGTTGGTAGAGCGCAACCTTGCCAAGGTTGAGGTCGCGAGTTCGAGCCTCGTCGTCCGCTCGAAGGAAGAAGGGGTCATCCCGATCCCCTACACTCCTGGTGGAGTGGCCGAGAGGCGAGGCAACGGCCTGCAAAGCCGTCTACACGGGTTCAAATCCCGTCTCCACCTCCAAGGACGATTAGCTCAGCGGGAGAGCGCTTCCCTGACACGGAAGAGGTCACTGGTTCAATCCCAGTATCGTCCACTGGATCTTCGGATCCCGGATCTTCTCGAAGATCCCCCGCGCGATTAGCTCAGCGGGAGAGCGCTTCCCTGACACGGAAGAGGTCACTGGTTCAATCCCAGTATCGCGCACTGCCCGTGACCCCCGGGTCACGGTCCGCGGACGATTAGCTCAGCGGGAGAGCGCTTCCCTGACACGGAAGAGGTCACTGGTTCAATCCCAGTATCGTCCACACAGCAAGGAGCCCCCGGCCGTCTCGTACGGCCGGGGGCTCCTTCGTGTGCTCAGCTGGAGAACAGCATGTGGCCGAAGCTCTTGTGGCGGTGGTGGCCGTGGTGACCGTGGCCGC
>NZ_JACBWZ010000099.1 GCF_013870595.1 Streptomyces sp. WELS2
CCGGCGGGGCGGCGCACCGGAGGTCACCCGTACCGGTGGCGCGGACGCCCCTGCCCGCGCATCCACCCGGACGGGGTACGGCCGGAGGCGTACCCCGCCGGCACCGGCCCGGCCGCCGACGTCACCTACGACGGCGAGGACCCCGGCGGCGGTACCGGCCGGGCGGCCGTGCACGGCACGAGGGCCGACGGCGTGGCGCGCGCCGCTCCACGTCGCGCAGGCGAGGGCCCCGGCGTCGGTCACAGGCCCGTGGGGCGGCGCGCCGGAGATCACCCGTACCGGTGGTGCGGGTGACCCTGCCGGCGCATCCGCCGGGGGGCTGTCAGATGCGGACCTCGACGGTCTTGGCGAGGCGGTCGTGCAAGCCGCGGCCGTCGCGGTCCCAGATCAGCGCGGGGATCGCCAGGCACAGCAGGACCGTGCGCAGCAGGGCGCGGCCGGGGCTGACCGTGCCGGTGCTCAGTGCGACCACCCGGATGCCGAAGAGCCGCTTGCCGGGGGTGCAGCCGATCGTGCCGACGGTGAGGGCGCTCAGCACGAAGAACACGCCCAGTGCCCAGTTGCTCGTGAGCGCCCCGTTGCCGTGGGTGATCAGGCCGTATGCGATCAGGACGCACAGCGCCCAGTCCACGGCGAGCGCGCCGAGCCGCCGTCCGGGCCGTGCGATCGAGTTCGGCCCGTGCTCCGGGAGCCCGAGCTGCTCGCCCCGGTAGCCGAAGTCGGCACCCGCCTCCTCCATGGCCGCGCGCGGGCCGGAGAGCCACGATCCGATTGCCTGCCTGTTGTCCACCCGTCCACGGTACTGCGCCCGGTTTCGGGCACTACGCGCAGGGGTGTGACGGGGCTACGGTGGACATGTGGCCGGTTAACGTCTGCGAAACAAACGGGTCACGCCCGAGAAATCACCCGTCCCTAGGGTCGACACCACCGTGTGCCACCGCACTGGCCGCACGAACGATCTACCACCCCGGCGAGGACGGTCGGGAGTAGGAGGAGCTGGATGTTCCAGAACGCCGACGAGGCCAAGAAGTTCATCGCGGACGAGGACGTCAAGTTCGTCGACGTCCGCTTCTGCGACCTGCCGGGCGTCATGCAGCACTTCACGGTGCCCGTCGAGGCGTTCGACCCGGACGAGGAGCTGGCCTTCGACGGATCGTCGATCCGCGGTTTCCAGGCCATCCACGAGTCCGACATGGCTCTGCGTGCCGACCTGTCCACGGCCCGTGTCGACCCGTTCCGCCGGGACAAGACCCTCAACATCAACTTCTTCATCCACGACCCGATCACGGGCGAGCAGTACTCCCGTGACCCGCGCAACGTGGCGAAGAAGGCCGAGGCCTACCTGGCGTCGACGGGCATCGCCGACACCGCGTACTTCGGTCCCGAGGCCGAGTTCTACGTCTTCGACAGCGTGCGCTTCGCCACCTCGGCGAACGAGTCCTTCTACCACATCGACTCCGAGGCGGGTGCCTGGAACACCGGCGCCCTGGAGAACAACCGCGGTTACAAGGTCCGCTACAAGGGCGGCTACTTCCCGGTCCCGCCGGTCGACCACTTCGCCGACCTGCGCGCCGAGATCTCCCTGGAGCTGGAGAAGCAGGGGCTGAAGGTCGAGCGCCAGCACCACGAGGTGGGCACCGCCGGCCAGGCGGAGATCAACTACAAGTTCAACACGCTGCTCGCCGCCGCCGACGACCTCCAGCTCTTCAAGTACATCGTGAAGAACGTGGCCTGGCGCAACGGCAAGACCGCGACCTTCATGCCGAAGCCGATCTTCGGCGACAACGGCTCGGGCATGCACGTGCACCAGTCGCTGTGGAGCAACGGCGACCCGCTGTTCTACGACGAGGCCGGGTACGCGGGCCTGTCCGACCTGGCCCGCTACTACATCGGCGGCATCCTCAAGCACGCCCCGTCGCTGCTGGCCTTCACCAACCCGACGGTGAACTCGTACCACCGTCTGGTGCCGGGCTTCGAGGCGCCGATCAACCTGGTGTACTCGCAGCGCAACCGCTCGGCCGCGATGCGCATCCCGATCACGGGCTCCAACCCGAAGGCCAAGCGCGTCGAGTTCCGCGCCCCGGACTCCTCCGGCAACCCCTACCTCGCCTTCTCGGCGCTGCTGCTCGCGGGCCTGGACGGCATCAAGAACAAGATCGAGCCGGCCGAGCCGATCGACAAGGACCTGTACGAGCTGGCTCCCGAGGAGCACGCGAACGTCGCCCAGGTCCCGACCTCGCTGAACGCCGTCCTCGACGCGCTGGAGGCCGACCACGAGTTCCTCCTCCAGGGCGACGTGTTCACGTCCGACCTGATCGAGACGTGGATCGACTTCAAGCGCACCAACGAGATCGCGCCGCTGCAGCTGCGTCCGCACCCGCACGAGTTCGAGCTGTACTTCGACGTGTGACCGGAACAGGTGGTGCGCCCCCGGCCACGGTGGGCACACCACCCGGCGCGGGACGACCTTGACGCGCCGACGCCCGCCGGAGGGGCACTCCAGCCGATGGACATCGGCCGGAGTGCCCCTCCGGCCGTTCCGGCCACCGTCCGGGCCCCGATCGCGAGGGACACCGCCGCTGCCCCGAGCTGGTCCGAAGAGACACATCCCGCGAGGACGCATATGGGTGCATGATGCAGTGCATGATGCCTCCGCGCGGTACGGAACGGTGGCTCACCGACGTGCGGGACGCGGACCCGGCCGGGCTGCGCCCTGGCCGCCCCGGCCCTGGAAGCCGTCGGCCCGCAGCACCACACCGTCACACCGGACACGCTCCTGGAGCGTGTCCGGACCGCCTGCGGACAGACCCCGGCCGACAGCCCGGGCCACCGCCTCCCGGGGCGGCGCTCCTCGTGAGGCCACGGTCTTACCGCCGCCGTGCAACCTTTCCCGCCTCCCGCGCTTCCTATTGTCGGAGGATCATGCCTCCGACAGTCCCGGATGAGAGGGGTCGCACGGGGATGGCGGAACAGGACGAGTGGGAGCGCGAGTTCGATCACGCGTGGGTGGACTCGGCCGAGCACAAGGAGCCCTCCGCGCGGGCCCGGATGCTCGCCGCGCGGTGGAAGGAGAACCCGCCGGAGCCGGCGCCCTTCCGGGCCGACCCGGACCCGGTGGGCCCGCGCCGGTCCTCCTGGGTGTCGACGGCCGTGGTGCTCGGCTGCGTGGCCGCGGTGATCGTGCTGCTGGGGTACGCGCAGCTGCGGTCCCCGTACTGATCCGCCCCGGCCGACGGGCGCCGGCGGGTGCACACTGGACAGCGGGGCGAGTGCCTGGCTGCGGGGTGATGCGAGATGCGGAGCCGGTTCCACAGTGATCGGCGGCTGACCGTGCGGATGGGCCTGACGCTGTTCCTGCTCGGTCTGCTGTACGTCGGGTTCGTCGCGGCGCTGATCGTGCTGCTGAGGTCCTGGGTGCTGGTCGCCGTCCTGGTCGGGGCGCTGTTCGTGGCCCAGTTCTGGTTCTCCGACCGGATCGCCATGTTCGCGATGCGCGGCCGGCCCGTGGCGCGGGAGGAGTATCCCGAGCTGCACGCCGTGGTGGACCGGCTGTGCGCGATCGCGGACCTGCCCAGGCCCGTGGTCGCCGTGTCCGCGATGGACATGCCGAACGCGTTCGCGACCGGGCGCAGCCCCGACCACGCCGTGGTGTGCGTGACCACCGGGCTGCTCCGCCGGCTGGAGCCGGCCGAGCTGGAGGGCGTGCTCGCGCACGAGCTGTCGCACGTCGCGCACAAGGACGTCGCCGTGATCACGGTGGCGTCCTTCCTCGGGGTGGTCGCGGGCCTGGTCGTCCGGTTCGCGTTCTACTCGCAGATCTTCGGCGGGGGCCGCCGGGACCAGAACACGGCCATCGTCTTCGCGGCCGTGCTGGGCGTCTCGGCGGCCGTGTACGCGATCAGCTTCCTGCTGATCCGGGCGCTGTCCCGGTACCGGGAGCTGGCGGCCGACCGCGCGGCGGCGCTGCTGACCGGCCGTCCCTCGGCGCTGGCGGCGGCGCTCACCAAGGTCTCCGGGGAGATCGCGCGCATCCCGACGAAGGACCTGCGAACGGCCCAGGCGTTCAACGCGTTCTACTTCACCCCGGCGACCGGCCGGGAACCCGGCATCGAGCGCTTCTTCTCCACGCACCCGACCCTGGGACAGCGGCTGGAGCAGTTGGGCCGGATCTCGGCGGAGCTGGGTGAGGCCGCCGCCCCGGGGAAGGCGGGCTGAACCGGAGGGGCCGGGCCGGAGGCTCGGGCGGAGGAGGGCTGACCGTGCGGCTGCTGGACGTTCTGCTGGGCCGTACCCGGCCGGTCGCGCCCGATCTCGACCGGCTGTTCGCGCTGCCGTCGGCGGCGGTGACGCTGGAGGCGGCGACCGGACTGGCGCCGGCCGGGAGCGGGGCGGTGTGCTTCGCCACCGTGGAGGGGGCGGCCTTCGAGCGGATCACCCAGGAGGTACGGGCGCTGCTGGACGCGGACACCGACCGCACCGGCCCGCCGGTGGCACCGTACCGGGACGGCTACGGCTACTCCTGGCTGGTGTCCCGGCGCTCCCCCGGGCAGCTGCCCCAGCTCGTGGCCGATCTGCACGCGGTGAACAGCTCGCTGGAGTCGGCCGGCTTCGGCCCGCAGCTGCTGTGTTCGCTCGTGTCCTTCACGGACGGCGCCGAGCGGCGGGTGGCGCTCGTGTACCTCTACAAGCGCGGCACCTTCTATCCGTTCGCTCCCCTGCCCGGGGCCGCCGAACGGCGGGACACCGCGCTGGAGCTCCGGCTGAGGTCGGTCCTCGACGGCGATCTGCCGATCGAGCCGGACCTGGGCCGCTGGTTCCCGGTGTGGGGTGCCCCCGGCCTGTGACGGCCGGGGGCGGCCCCGCTCGTTCACCGTGCCTTCTCCCGCTCCTGCCGGCGGGCCTGGACGGGCCCCCGGAGGCGGCCCTTCGCTGACGGTGCCGGGTGCCCTCCCGTCGACGGAAGGGCACCCGGCACACGGCTCAGCGCGAGTAACGCATCAGCGCCCGCACCATGTGACACGTGGTGTCGGAGGGCGGCCGCATGCCGATCCGCTCGGCCGTGCCGCGGATCGTCTCGTTCCCGGCCTGGTCCGGCAGATAGACACCGGAGTCGAGCAGGGCTATGGCGAGGCGCATGGCCTTCAGGCGCCGGTTGTGCGTGACGTACCACTGGCGCGGCCGTCCGGCCGGCAGCGGTCGCTTCGCCTCGGGCTCGTAGGGCGAGTCGAACAGCACGGGGTGCTTGGCGGTGGACTGGGTCGGCAACGGCTTCGGCTTGAGGGCGGCAGCGGGCACAGGCATCCTCCTGTCGCGGTCAGACCGGCCGCCGGCGACCCGGCGCCCGGTCTCGAACACTGCTTCCAGTCTACCGGCGGGCACTGACAATCGGTCGGTCGCGGAGGCGAGTGAATCCGCAGCTCAGGCAGGAAATTGGCGGTCCGTCACGGATGGTGGGGATGAGACTGCCGAGGTGTCGCGAATTCGAACAGAGCCGGTACCGCGTACCGTGTCGCACATGGAGATCTGGATCAACCCCGCCTGCTCGAAGTGCCGTAGCGCGCTCACCCTGCTCGACGCCGAGGGGGCCGAGTACACCGTGCGGCGGTATCTGGAGGACGTGCCGGGCGAGGACGAGATCAGGGCCGTACTGGACCGGCTGGGCCTCGAGCCGTGGGACATCACGCGCACCCAGGAGGCGGCGGCCAAGGAACTGGGGCTCAAGGAGTGGCCGCGCGACGCCGGTTCCCGGGACCGCTGGATCGCGGCGCTCGCCGGGCATCCCAAGCTCATCCAGCGGCCGATCATCACCGCGGACGACGGGACGACGCTGGTGGCCCGCAGCGAGGAGGCCGTACGGGAGGCCCTCTCCCACAGCAAGCGCTGACGGCTCCCGTCGGGCCGGGGTCCCGTGCGGGCGACCCGGTCGTACGCAATCCGCACGGCCGGTGCCGCTCCCCCGCACCACGTGAGCCGCGACACAAAGACACCAGGTAACACGGGGTTCACATTCGGGCAATGGCCGGGAAACCGCCTGTTGACAGGCTGCCCGCTGTTCGAGCGGCGCCCCGGTGCCGCAGCGCCGCGGCGTCCGCCAGGGCGGACGCGCCCGACCCACCCCCGAAGGATGTGGCCCCCGTGACCTTCAAGGCCGAGTACATCTGGATCGACGGCACCTCGCCGACGGCCAAGCTCCGTTCCAAGACGAAGGTCATCACGGGCGCCCCGGCCGGTCTCGACGCGCTGCCGCTGTGGGGCTTCGACGGCTCCTCCACCAACCAGGCCGCGGGCAACTCCTCGGACTGCGTGCTCAAGCCGGTCTTCACCTGCCCGGATCCGATCCGCGGCGGCGACGACATCCTCGTGCTGTGCGAGGTGCTGGACACCGACCTCACCCCGCACCCGACCAACACCCGGGCCGCGCTGGCCGAGGTGGCCGGGCGGTTCGCCGCGCAGGAGCCCATCTTCGGCATCGAGCAGGAGTACACCTTCTTCGCCGGCTCCCGCCCGCTCGGCTTCCCCGAGGGCGGCTTCCCGGCCCCGCAGGGCGGCTACTACTGCGGTGTCGGCGCCGACGAGATCTTCGGCCGGGACGTCGTCGAGGCCCACCTCGACAACTGCCTGAAGGCGGGCCTCGGCATCTCCGGCATCAACGCCGAGGTCATGCCCGGCCAGTGGGAGTTCCAGGTCGGCCCGCTGTCCCCGCTGGAGGTCTCCGACCAGCTGTGGGTGGCCCGCTGGCTGCTGTACCGCACCGCCGAGGACTTCGGTGTCTCCGCGACCCTGGACCCCAAGCCGGTCAAGGGCGACTGGAACGGCGCGGGCGCGCACACCAACTTCTCCACCAAGGCCATGCGCGAGGGCTACGACGCCATCATCACCGCCTGCGAGTCGCTCGGCGAGGGCTCCAAGCCGCTGGACCACGTGAAGAACTACGGCGCCGGCATCGACGAGCGCCTGACCGGCCTGCACGAGACGGCCCCGTGGGACAAGTACTCCTACGGCGTCTCCGACCGGGGCGCCTCGGTGCGCATCCCGTGGCAGGTCGAAAAGGACGGCAAGGGTTACATCGAGGACCGCCGCCCGAACGCGAACGTCGACCCGTACGTGGTGACCCGCCTGCTGGTGGACACCTGCTGCACGGCGCTGGAGAAGGCCGGCCAGGTCTGATCCGTCCCGCACCTCCGGGGGCGCCCGCCGTCACGGCGGGCGCCCCCGCCGCGTATCCGAACTCCGGCCCGGAGGACGGCCGTCGGCCACGCCGCGACGGCCCGCTCCCCGGCGCCGTCCGGAATGTGAGACGGCGTTCCGGACTCCCCCGGCCCGTTCCAGGCCGCTGAACAGGGCGGAAAGCCGGGGTCCCGAGGGGTTGTCACGTCGGTGTCACATCAAAGAAGCGTCCAAGCAGTGAGAGGAGGCTCCTGCGCGCCGCGCGGCTCTGCTTCAATGGGACCATGGCCAGCATCCAGCAGATCACCGCGACGGGTCGCTACGACCTCCAGCCGTTCTGGCCTTCCCGTCAGCACCACGACTTCGACCGTGTGTGTCGCCCCGCGAGGAACGCGCGGGCCCTCTAAAGCCGTACCCCCGGCCTTCGGCCAGCGCGAAACGACGTACGTCCTCCGGCGACGCCCGACCACGAATCGGGGCCGCCGCACCTTCCGACGAACTCCTCGCGCGAAAGAGCTGACCTCTCATGGCGACCACCCGATCCCTCTCCACCGCCACCCTGCCCACCCCCGCCCCGAACGGCCCCCGGCACCGGCTGCGCGCCGTCGACCGGGACGAGGCGGTCCACGTGGCGGACTTCCTCCCGCCGGGCGCCACCTGGCTGCCCGCCCCGCAGCACACCCTGCCCACCCTGCCGGGCCAGCCGCCGATGGTCGGCTACCTGGTGCTGGTCCCCGCCGACCAGCGGCCCCCGTTCCTGCCGGTCGCCGTCCCCGACCAGCCGGAGGCCGACGCCGGGCGCACCGAGCCGGACGCCGGCAGCGAGCCGCTGGTGCGGATCGACCCGGTGCGGCGCACCGCCAGCGTCGAGGGCCGCGAACTCGACCTGACCTACCTGGAGTTCGAGCTGCTGGCGCACCTGGTGGCGCACCCGCACCGGGTGCACACCCGCGACCAGCTGGTCACCACGGTGTGGGGCTACGGCCACGTCGGCGACGGCCGCACCGTGGACGTGCACATCGCCCGGCTGCGCCGCAAGCTGGGCGACCGGCACCGCAAGTCGATCCAGACCGTGCGCCGGGTCGGCTACAAGTACACCCCGGTGACCGCCCGCTGACCGTTCTGCCCTCGGCAGAGCACCGCGCGCCCACGGCCCCGTACCGGGCAGGGACCGGGGAGATCACGGAGGGGATGCGGCGGTTGCGGGCGGCGTACGAGGAGGTGCGGTGAAAACCGCTGGTCCGTACGGAGCCCGGACTGTGAGGATCACCGCATGAGCGATGCACCCGATCTCCCCGGGACACCGGGCCTCCCCGAGGGCTACGAGTTCTCCGCCGACCCCGCCCGCGTCGACGTCGGCCGTGTGCACGGCTGGCTGTCGTCCGACACGTACTGGGCGCCCGGCCGCCCCCGCGAGAAGCACGAGCGGGCGATGGCGTCCTCGCTGAACTTCGGGGTCTACGCCACGCAGTCGGGGGAACAGGTGGCGTACGCGCGCGTGGTCACCGACCGGGCGCTGTTCGCCTGGCTCGCCGATGTGTACGTCGACCCCTCGGTGCGCGGCAAGGGCGTGGGCACGGCGTTCGTCGCCCGGATCCGCGACCACCTGGCGCCCTTCGGGCTGAGCCGGCTGCTGCTCGCCACCGAGGACGCGCACGGGGTGTACGCCAGGCTGGGCTTCCGGCCGCTGGAGCACCCGGAGCAGTACATGGCGCACACCTTCGACTGAGCGCCCGGCTCAGTCCTCGCAGGCGGGACCCCCGGTGGGCGCCTCGCGGGTGTAGTGCGTGGTGAGCTCCAGGTCCTTCGCCGGGCCGCCGACCCGCCACACCGTGCGCCAGCGGCCGGCGTCCAGCACGGTGAACTCGCCCCGGTAGAGGTCGGCCGCGCAGGGGTGGCCGGCGAGGTACCGGCCCCGGGTCAGGTCCAGGTCGTGGAAGGGCCGCCCGTCCGCGAAGCGCACGTCCACCCGGCCCGGCGCGGGTCCCGGCAGGAACCGCAGCGTCCGGGTGGCCGGCCGGGCCACCCCGCGCCAGGTGAAGACGCCGGACTCCTCGTGCAGCAGCCCGCCGCCGTCCAGCGGGCCGAAGACGGTGGTCCCGGTGAAGCGCCCCTCGTCCCCGCTCGCCAGATCCCGTACCGCGCGCTCGACGCGCCAGCGGCCGGACAGATAGGCCAGCGGGTCGGCCACCGGCCAGAAGTCGTCCTCACGCATCGCTTACGGCCTGCCCCTCTTCCGTCGGTCCCGTCCGCTCCATTGACGTGCTCATACCCCTTCTCTATGTTGCCGTTCGAAGTGCTGACCAATGTCTGATATTTCGAACACATCAGAGCCGCGGAGTATCCATGTCACGCACCACCCGCTTCGGACTCGGCCTGGGCGCCCTCCTGCTCGCCACGGCCGCCCTGCCCGCCCCGGCCCACGCCGAGGACGTCACCGACTACGCGATCACCGTCGACCCCTCCGCCACCGGCCCGGCGATCCCCCGGACCATGTACGGGGTCTTCTTCGAGGACATCAACCGCGCCGCCGACGGCGGTCTGTACGCCGAACTCGTCCAGAACCGGTCCTTCGAGTACTCGGCCGACGACAACGCCTCCTACACCCCGCTGACCGCCTGGACGGTCTCCGGTACCGCCCGGGCGGTGGACGACTCCGGCCGGCTCGGTGAGCGCAATCGCACCTACCTGGCGCTGGACGCCGGCTCGTCCGTCACCAACGCCGGCTACAACACCGGCATCGCCGTACGGGACGGCGAGAAGTACGACTTCTCGGTGTGGGCCCGCGCCGAGGCCGGCGCCGCCCTCACCGTCTCCCTCCAGGACTCCGGCGGCCCGCTCGCCACCGCCCGGCGGATCGCCGTGAGGAAGAACGGCTGGGCCCGGTACGGGGCCACCTTCACCGCCACCCGGACCAGCACCACGGGCCGGCTCACCGTGGCCACCGGCTCCGCCGCCGCCCTGGACATGGTGTCCCTCTTCCCGCGCGACACCTACAGGCACGAGCCCAACGGCCTGCGCAAGGACCTCGCCGAGAAGGTCGCCGCCCTGCACCCGGGCTTCGTCCGCTTCCCCGGCGGCTGCCTGGTCAACACCGGCTCCATGCGGGACTACAGCGAGGCGTCCGGCTGGCAGCGCAAGCGCTCCTACCAGTGGAAGGACACCGTCGGCCCGGTCGAGCAGCGCGCCGCCAACGCCAACTTCTGGGGCTACAACCAGAGTTACGGCCTCGGCTACTACGAGTACTTCCGGTTCGCCGAGGACGTCGGCGCCATGCCGCTGGCCGTCGTACCGGCCCTGGTGACCGGCTGCGGCCAGAACCAGGCCGTGGCCGACGACGCCCTGCTGAAGCGCCACATCCAGGACACCCTGGACCTGATCGAGTTCGCCAACGGCCCGGCGACCTCCGCCTGGGGCAAGGTGCGGGCGCGGATGGGCCACCCGAAGCCCTTCCACCTCACCCACATCGAGGTCGGCAACGAGGAGAACCTGCCGGCCGAGTTCTTCACCCGCTTCGAGAAGTTCCGCGCGGCCGTCCAGGCGAAGTACCCGTACATGAAGGTCGTCTCCAACTCCGGCCCGGACGACTCCGGCACGACCTTCGACACCGCCTGGAAGCTCAACCGGGACGCCAGGGTCGACATGGTCGACGAGCACTACTACAACAGCCCGCGGTGGTTCCTGCAGAACAACGACCGCTACGACTCCTACGACCGCCAGGGCCCCAAGGTCTTCCTCGGCGAGTACGCCTCCCAGGGCAACGCCTTCGGGAACGGCCTCGCCGAGGCGGCCTACATGACCGGCCTGGAACGCAACGCGGACGTGGTCGAACTCGCCTCCTACGCCCCGCTGTTCGCCAACGAGGACTACGTCCAGTGGCGCCCGGACCTGGTGTGGTTCAACAACCACGCCTCCTGGGGCTCGGCCAACTACGAGGTGCAGAAACTGTTCATGACCAACGTGGGCGACCGGGTGGTGCCGAGCACGGCGACCGGCACCCCGGACGTCAGCGGGCCCCTCGCCGGCGCGGTCGGGCTGTCCACCTGGAACACCAGCGCCGCCTACGACGACGTACGGGTCACCGGCGCCGACGGCTCCACGCTGCTCGCCGACGACTTCTCCGGCGACGCCTCGAAGTGGAACCACACCGGGGCCGGCAGCTGGACGGTCCAGGACGGCCGGTACGTCCAGACGGACGACACCGCCGAGAACACCATGGTCCAGGCCGGCGACCCGTCCTGGCACGACTACGACCTGCACGTGAAGGCCACCAAGAGGTCCGGCAAGGAGGGCTTCCTCGTCGCCTTCGGCGTCAAGGACACCGGGAACTACTACTGGTGGAACCTCGGCGGCTGGAACAACACCCAGTCGGCCGTCGAGCAGGCCGTGGACGGCGGCAAGTCCACGCTGATGGCCAAGGCGGGCTCGGTCGAGACCGGGCGCGCCTACGACATCGACGTCAAGGTGCGCGGCCGCCAGGTCACCCTCTACCTCGACGGCAAGGAGTGGGGCGGCTTCACCGACGACAAGCCGGCCGAGCCGTTCCGTCAGGTCGTCACGCGCGACACCAGGACCGGCGAACTGATCGTCAAGGTCGTCAACGCCCGGTCCGCCGCCGCCCGTACCGCCATCGACCTGGGCGGCGCCAAGGTCGCGTCCCGGGCCAGGGCGACCACGCTGGCCGCCGCGCCGGACGCGGTGAACTCCGAGACGTCCACGGCGGTCGCCCCGCGCACCTCCACCGTCACCGGGATCGCGGGGAAGTTCACGTACACCTTCCCGGCGAACTCCGTCACCTTCCTCAGGATCAAGCAGAGGTAGGAGCGGGTGGGCGGCTCAGACCCCGAAGTACCGCCGGGCCGCCCGCACCCCCGCCACCAGCGCGTCGACCTCCTCCGGCGTGTTGTAGACGTAGAAGCTCGCCCGGGTGGTCGCCGGGACGCCGAACCGCCGGGCGAGCGGCCGGGCGCAGTGGTGGCCGACGCGGACGGCGACGCCCCGCTCGTCCAGCACCTGCCCGACGTCGTGCGGGTGGACGCCGTCCACGGTGAAGGAGACGGCCGAGCCGCGATCGGTGAGGTCGCGCGGGCCGACGATCCGCACCCCCGGCACCTCGGCGAGCAGGTCCAGGGCGCGGGCGGTGAGTGTGTCCTCGTACGCCGCGACCTCCGCCATGCCCAGCCGCTCCAGGTACTCCACCGCCGCCGCGAGTCCCACCGCCTGCGCGGTCATCGGCACGCCCGCCTCGAAGCGCTGCGGCGGCGGCAGGAAGGTGGTGCGGTCCATCTCCACGATCTCGATCATCGAGCCGCCGGTCAGGAACGGCGGCAGGCCGGCCAGCAGCTCCGCGCGGCCCCACAGCACGCCGATGCCGTTCGGGCCGAGCATCTTGTGCCCGGAGAACGCCAGGAAGTCCGCGCCCAGCTCCGTCACGTCCACCGGGCGGTGCGGCACCGACTGGGCGCCGTCCACCACCACCAGCGCCCCGGCCGCGTGCGCCCGGTCGGCCAGCTCCCGCACCGGGTTGAGGGTGCCGAGCACATTGGACTGGTGGGTGAGGGCGAGCACCTTGGTCCGCTCGTCCAGCAGCTCCGCCGCCCGGGTCAGGTCCAGCCGGCCCTCGTCGGTCAGCCCGAACCAGTCGAGTGTGGCGCCCGTCCGCTCGGCCAGCTGCTGCCAGGGCACCAGGTTCGCGTGGTGCTCCATCTCCGTCACCACGATCCGGTCGCCGGGCCCGATCCGGCCGGCGTTGCCGAGCGCGTACGCGACGAGGTTGACCGCCTCGGTGGTGTTCTTGGTGAAGACCACCTCGTCGTCGGCGGCGCCGACGAACCGGGCGACCGTGTGCCGCGCCTGCTCGTAGGCCTCGGTCGCCTCGCCGGCCAGCTGGTGCGCCCCGCGGTGCACGGCGGCGTTGCGGGTGAGGTAGAAGTCCCGCTCGGCGTCCAGGACTTGCAGCGGTTTCTGGGTGGTGGCCCCGGAGTCCAGGTAGACCAGCGGCGCGCCGCTCGCCACCGTCCGTCCCAGGATCGGGAAGTCCTCGCGCAGCGCGTCCACATCGAAGGCCACGACGTCACCTCTCACGGTTTCTCGGCTGTTTCTCCGTGAGGCACGCTAAGCCCTCCTCACGGAGAACTGCAAGAATCCCCGTGAGAGATGGCTAGGATGTGACCGTGGAGCACGAGACCCCCGTCTATCTGCACCAGCTCCCGGTCCCCGGCGAGGACCGGTACGCCTCGCTGGCGCTGGTCAACACCCGGTTCACCGTCAGCCACGGCCGGGTCGACCTGCTCGACGACACCGAGGCCGCGCACCTGTGGCTGGTCCGGCACGCCCTGCTGCCCGACCCGGTGGAGCTGAGCGGCCGCCAG
>NZ_JACBWZ010000990.1 GCF_013870595.1 Streptomyces sp. WELS2
CCCGCGGCCGGGGTTCAGCCCTTGACCGCGCCCGCCATGATGCCCCCGACGATCTGCTTGCCGAAGATCACGAAGACCAGCAGCAGCGGCAGGGTGCTGATCAGCGCGCCGGCCATGACGATGCTCTGGTCGGGCGTGTAGGAGGCGCTGAGCTGGCCGAGCGCCACCTGGATGGTGGGGTTCTGCTGGTTCAGCGCGAGGAAGGGCCAGAAGAAGTCGTTCCAGGCCTGGACGAAGGTGAGCATGCCCAGCACCATCATCGCGGGCCGGGCCACGGGCAGCACCACGCTCCACACGATGCGGATGTTGCTCGCCCCGTCCACCTTCGCCGCCTCGATCAGCTCGTACGGCAGCGCCTCGACGAGGTACTGGCGCATGAAGAAGACGCCGAACGCGCCGACCAGGGTCGGGAAGATCACCGACTCCAGCTTTCCGCTCCACCCGATGTCCGACACCATCATGAACAGCGGGACGACGCTGAGCTGGGGCGGGATCGTCAGCGTGGCGATGACCGCGGTCATCAGCACGTTCCGGCCGCGGAAGCGCATCTTGGCGAAGGCGTAGCCGGCGAGGGTGCAGAAGAACAGGGTGGCGGCGGTGATGCTGCCGGCCACGATCACGCTGTTGACGATGGCCTTGCCGAGGTTCGCCTGGTCCCAGGCCGCCTGGAGGTTGTTCCACAGCCTGCCGCCCGGCACCAGCGGCGGCGGGCTGTCCAGGACCCGCTGCTGGTCGTGCGAGGCGGCCACCAGCGTCCAGTACAGCGGGAAGATCGAGCCGAGGCCGACGACGATCAGGGCGGCGTAGGTGAAGGGGCCGCCCCGCAACTGCTGGCCGGCGCCCAGGCGGAGACGGCCCGGGCCCTTGCCGGGAGCGGAGGGGGACGGTGCCGGGACGAGGTCCGGCGCCGAGGTCTTGGTGGGACTGGTCGTGGTCATCGATGTCGCTCCCGTCAGGCCGCGTTCTTGCGCACGAACCGGCCGACGATCCAGTTGATCAGGGCGATCAGCAGCAGCAGGACGAGCATGGCCCAGGCCACGGCCGCCGCCGGTCCCAGATGACCCAGCTTCCAGCCGTAGTTGAACAGGTAGATGCTGAGCGTCTCGTACTGGTGCTCGCTGCCGCCGATCGAGCCGAGGGTGCCGCCCTGGAGCAGCAGCGGCTCACCGAACAACTGCATCGAGCCGATGGTCGAGATGACGATGGTGAACAGGATCGTCGGGCGCAGCGAGGGGATGGTCACCTTGCGGAACTGCTGCCAGCGCGACGCCCCGTCGATGGAGGCGGCCTCGTACAGATCGGTGGGGACCGCCTGCATCGCGGCCAGGTAGATGAGGGCGTTGTAACCGGTCCACCGCCAGATCACGATGACCGAGATGGCGATCTTGGACGTCCAGGTCCCGTTGCCCCACTCGATGTTGCCCGCGCCGAAGAAGTGCAGCACCCAGTTGAGGATGCCGCCGTCGGCGCGGAACACCAGCGCGAAGACCAGGGCGGCCGTGGCGACCGAGGTGGCGTACGGGGTGAGGATGACGGTCCGCCAGAACGTGCTGGCGCGCAGCTTGTAGTTGAGCAGGTGGGCGAGGCCCAGGGCCACCAGCAGCTGCGGCACGGTGGAGATGACACCGATGATGAAGGTGTTGGAGACGGCGGTCCAGAACTCGGCGTCCTGGAGGATCCTGGTGAAGTTGTCGAAGCCCACCCACTCGGACTGGTTCAGGCCCGTCATCTCCACCCGGTGCAGGGCGATCCAGCCGGTGTAGAGGAGCGGATAGAGCCCGAAGGCGCCGAAGATCAGGAAGAAGGGGGCGATGTAGGCGTACGGCGACGCCTTGTCGTCGAAGCGCCACAGCCGGCTGCGCCATGTGCCGCGTCCGTTCGACGCGGCACCGGAGCCGCCGGGCGGCGGGGTGTAGGCACCCCGGGCGGGGGTTGTCGTTGCCACGGAGGGAGTCCTTCCCTGAAGGTTTCGGCCGGTGGGGCGTACGGCGCGGTCCGGACCGGGACCGGTCCGCCGCTCCCCGCGCGGATCGGTACGGTGCGGACGACCCGTGCCGCGGCCTG
>NZ_JACBWZ010000991.1 GCF_013870595.1 Streptomyces sp. WELS2
GCCGGACCTCGCCCCAGCCCGCGGTCAGGCCGAAGGCCAGCAGCGCCAGCACTTCGGACAGGACCGAGATCAGGAGGACGTGGACCTCCATCGGCAGCCGGACCGGAACCTGCCCGTGCCCCGGGTGCAGACCGCCGTCGAGCGGCAAGTGGAAGGTGATCCCGGTGATCCGCCAGATGCTCGCGGGCAGCACGGTGAACGGGATGACGGCGGCCGCGAGGCGGGCACCGCGCGGGACCGGGGGTGTGGACGGTGGCCCAGGCGGCGCGGAGCCGCCCGCTCGGCGTCAGCTCGCTCGTCTCAGCGTCCTTCCGTGCTGGTGCGGCGGCGGTAGTAGGCGTGTGTGACGGCGCCGACCAGCACCGGCCAGGCAATGAGCGGCAGGTAGCAGGCCACGAACAGCACCTGCGACCACCCGCTGACCTCCAGGTGCGAGGAGGCCGTCCCCTTGTCGCCGATCGACGGCGTGAAGTGGATGTGGAAGAGGACGGGGTTCAGGAAGAAGTACGCGGCGAGCAGCGCCAGCAGGGCCGCGCCGACGGTCGCCGGGATCACCGTCGCCTTGATCGGCACGCGGCGTCCGCCCAGGAGGGGTATCCAGCGTGGGAAGATCTCGCCCCAGGGCTTGACCAGTCCGAGGGTCAGCAGAGCGAGTCCTTCGGAGACCGCGGACAGCAGGAGGACGTAGAGGTAGTCGCTGAGCTGGGAGTGGTAGCCCGGGTTCGAGGAGTGGTCGACCCCGGCCACTTCGGAGGTCAGGAGCAGCCGCCAGATGCTGGAGGGCAGCACCACCAGCGGGACCGCGTGCGCGGCGAGCTGGGCCCAACGGGGGGTACCGGGGACGTACTTCGGTTTCGCGGAGCCTCGCTTCGCGCGCTCGGACGTGGGGGCGGTGGTCGGTCGGGCCGGCTGGATCGCTGTCATGCCTCAAGCCTGGTCAGGCCACCACCCGCGCGGAAATATGCCGTTGGGCACCGAGATCGTGGACGGGCCCGGTCGCGGATATGCCGAAAGGCACAGGCGCGCCCGGTGCCAGTACGCGTACCGTCGGGGTTGTGTTGATCATCATGGTTCCGGCCGTCCTGTCCGGCGCGGCGGCGCTGCTCGTCTTCGCAGGCCGGTCGCGGTCGCGTCCGCTGATCGCCTGGGCGACCGGAGCCGCCGCCGCGGCGTCGCTCGTCGTGACGGTCACTCATCCGTCCAGTGCGGTCGGCCCCGGGCCGGGAACGATCGGCACGCTGGAAGCCGTTGCCCTGCTCGCCGTGCTGGTGCCGACCGCGCGCCACGCCCCGCCGGCGCAGGCGATCGCGGCCGGAACGCTGGCCCACCTCGCGGTGACCCTGTGGGTGCTGCGCGCCTGGAGCACCGACTCGGTCCGCGGCATCGTCGGCGCCTGCGTCTTCTGGTCGCTGCTGGCGACAGGCGCGGCGGCGGGCGGGGTGTACCTGCGGGTGCTGGACGCCCGGCGGGTCAGCTCGGTGGCCGAGGCCCGGCGACGGCAGCGCCTGGACCTGGCTCGGGACCTGCACGACTTCGTCGCCCACGACGTCAGCGAGATGGTCGCGCAGGCGCAGACCGGCCGGTTCCTCGGGTCGGACGATCCGGGTGTCGCGCTCGACGCGCTGCGGCGGGTCGAAGAGGCCGGGCTCCGGGCTCTGGCCGCGATGGACCGCACCGTGCACATGCTCCACGACCAGCAGGACGGTGATCCCTGGCAGTCGGTCACGGGCCTGGACGAAGTGCCCGAACTGGTGCGGCGCTTCCGAGAGTCGAGCGCGGGCCGGACCGAACTCGCTCTCGCCCCGGGCCTGCTGGACCACGTCGCCCGCGAGGTCTCCGGCACGGCGTACCGGATCGTGGTGGAGGCGCTGACCAACGTGCGTCGCCACGCTCCGGACGCCGACGTGACCGTGACACTGGACCGGTCGGTGTCCACACTCACCGTCGACGTCAGCAACAGCGCCCCGGCCGGACGGCCGCAGCAGCGCGGCGACCGGCCCGGTGGGCCCAGCTCGCCGCGCACGCGGTCCCGCTGGTGGTGCTGCCCTCCAGCATCTG
>NZ_JACBWZ010000992.1 GCF_013870595.1 Streptomyces sp. WELS2
GCCGCGGCCCGCACCGGGTTCGGCGGCCTGGAGACCATCGACGAGATCACGATGGTCGCGGTGCCGGACCTGATGAGCGCCTACCAGCGCGGCGACATCGACGCCGAGGGCGTGCGCACCGTGCAGCTCGCCGTGATCTCGCACTGCGAGCAGATGGGCGACCGGGTCGCGGTGCTGGACACCCCGCCCGGGCTCAACGCCCAGCAGGTGCGCACCTGGCGCAACGACGAGGCGGGCTACGACTCCCGGTACGCCGCCCTCTACTACCCGTGGGTGCGGGTCTTCGACCCGGCCGCCGGACGCAACACCACGGTCCCGCCGAGCGGTCACATCGCCGGTGTGTGGGCGCGCAGCGACGCCGAGCGCGGTGTGCACAAGGCGCCCGCCAACGAGGTGATCCGTGGCGCGGTCGACCTGGAGCTGCGGCTCAGCAAGGGCGAGCAGGACCTGCTCAACCCGATCGGCGTCAACTGCGTACGCGCCTTCCCGGGCCGGGGCATCCGGGTGTGGGGCGCCCGCACCCTCTCCTCCGACCCGGCCTGGCGCTACCTGAACGTGCGCCGCCTCTTCAACTACCTGGAGGAGTCCATCCTCCTGGGCACCCAGTGGGTGGTCTTCGAGCCGAACGACGACCGGCTCTGGTCGAGCATCCGGCGCAACGTCACCGCCTTCCTCACCGAGGAGTGGCGCCGGGGCGCGCTGTTCGGCCGCACCGCCGAAGAGGCGTTCTACGTCAAGTGCGACCGCGACAACAACCCGCAGGAGTCCATCGACCAGGGCCGGGTCGTCTGCGAGATCGGCGTCTCGCCGGTCAAGCCCGCGGAGTTCGTGGTGTTCCGGCTGGCCCAGTTCTCCGACAGCACCAGTCTCATCGACGAGTGAGACGAGCCAGACCAGTGACCCGCGGGTCCAGCAACGGAAGGTGACAGACAGTCATGGCAACGGGCGATGCTCTTTCCACCCACGTCTTCGGCGTGCAGCTCGGTGGCTACCTGGTCGAATCGATCCAGGAGATCAGCGGGCTGACCGTCGAGGAGGACGTCGTCGAGGTCAAGCAGGTCACCGCTGAGGGCAAGCAGATCATCCGCAAGCAGCCCGGCGGCCGGCAGGCGGGCGAGATCACGATCACCCGGGGACTCGACAAGAGCAGCGAGTTCACCAACTGGATCAAGGAGACCCTGAACAACGGGGCCGTGAACACCGCCCGGCAGAACCTGACCATCGAGATCAAGGACTCCGAGGGCAGCACGGTCCGCCGTATCCAGCTGATGCAGGGCTGGGCCTCCAAGTGGGAGGGCCCCTCCCTCAAGGCCGGCGAGTCGGCCGCGGCCACCGAGTCCGTCACCATCGTGTTCGAGGAGATCATCGTCGAATGAGGCGCCGTACCGTGACGGCGGGCAACCTGGACGAGATCCTCCAGCTGACGACGCCCGCCACGGCGACCGAGCAGGCGGCGGAGCCCCCCGCCGCCGCACCGGCCCCGCCGCCCCGCCAGGAATCGCACGGGCTGCGCACCGAGTTCGAGTTCGTGCTGCCGCGCGGCTACGTCGACGAGGCGGGCACGGTGCACCGCGAGGGCTCGATGCGCCTGGCCACGGCCCGGGACGAGCTGCGGCCGCAGATCGACCTGCGGGTCAAGGAGAACCCGGCGTACCTGAGCGTGGTGCTGCTGAGCCAGGTGATCACCCGGCTCGGCACCATCACCGATGTGCACGCCGGGATCGTGGAGCGGATGTACGCCACCGACGTCGCCTTCCTCCAGGACTTCTACCGCCGCGTGAACAGCGAGGGCCACACCCGGGCGGCGGTGACCTGTCCGCACTGCGAGGGCGGCTTCGAGGTCGACCTCTCGGGTGGGCGCCTGGGGGAATCGTGACGTACGCCCTTCCCCGGCTCCGGGAGGAGGTCGCGTACATCGCCTATCACTTCCACTGGGCGAGGGAGGAGATCCTCGACCTGACCCATGACGAACGACGGCAGTGGGTGGCCGAGATCGCCCGTATCAACACCCGCGTGAACGAAGGCGGTTGAGCACATGGCATGGCGGGACAGGCTG
>NZ_JACBWZ010000993.1 GCF_013870595.1 Streptomyces sp. WELS2
CGATCCTGCCGGGCAACGGCCGCCGGATCGTCCGCGCGCTGGAGGTGATCGAGATCACCGGCCAGCCCTTCACGGCCAATCTGCCGGGCCACGACTCGGTGTACGACACCGTCCAGATCGGCGTCGACGTCGCCCGCCCGGAACTGGACGAGCGCATCGCGCGGCGCGTCGACCGGATGTGGGAGGCGGGCCTCGTCGACGAGGTGCGCGCACTGGAGGCGCAGGGCCTGCGCGAGGGGCGCACGGCCTCGCGCGCGCTCGGCTATCAGCAGGTACTCGCGGCGCTGGCCGGTCAGTGCACCGAAGCGGAAGCGCGGGCCGAGACCGTGCGTGCCACCAAGCGCTTCGCGCGCCGCCAGGATTCCTGGTTCAGGCGGGATCCCCGCGTGCACTGGTTGAGTGGGGCCGCCGCGGATCGCGGGGAACTTCCGCAGCAGGCCCTGGCGTTGGTCGAACGACCGGTTACAGCCTGATCACGTCATGGCATCGGGATGCGCCGCCGGTCATCGCGGCCTGCGGCGCCGTGCCATCATCGAGCTTCGATCGACCAAGTGGAGCCTAGTTGGGAGGGCGCGTGGCGATGGAGGCCGGCCCTCGCGACACCGCACGAAGCACCGAGCCCGTCACCACGGAGAGTGACGACCCCGGCCCGGGCGCGGACCACCACCCGCACGAGTACCGGCCCCGGACGAACGGCTCCCGCGCGGACGGGACCCACGCCGGCCGTCCGGCCGGAAACCCCCTCGCGGCGGAACCCCTTCCCGACGCTCCCCTTGCCGCCGACCCCCTTGCCGCCGACCCCCTGTCCGCCGACCCCCTGTCCGCCGACCCCCTGTCCGCCGACCCTCTGTCCGCGGACCGCCTGAGCGACGACCGTCTCGCCGACGACGGCCCCGACGACACCGAGGGCGGCGTCACCGCCGACGGACCGGCGCCCGAGGAGATGTATCCGGGCGGCCCGGAGGTCGAGGTCGAACTGCGCCCGCAGCGCCGCCTGCGCATCTGGCAGCTGGCACCCATCGTGGGCCTCGGCGCCGTCGGCTCCCTGATGTTCGCCTTCCCGCTCGCCTTCGACTTCGGCGACAGCGGCGCGGTCATCGCCATGCTCGGCCTGCTGATCTGCTCCTGCGCCGCGGGCTGGGGCATGATGGCCGCCCGCCGGGTCGGCCACACCTGGCCGGGGCTGCCCCCGCGCGGCTCGGGCCGCCGCCCGGACTGGCGGGTCGTCCTCGGCTACGTCCTCCTGGTGGCCGCGGTCATCGTCCTCGCCGTCTGGCGGGTGGCAAGGCTCCGCTGAGCCCCCGGCCTGGCCCGGGCCGCCGTCGGCGCCCTCCCGTACGATCGAGGAATGAGCACACGGATCGCCTTCCTCAAGGGTCACGGCACGGAGAACGACTTCGTGATCGTCCCGGACCCGGAGAACACCCTCGACCTGTCCCCGGCCGCCGTGGCCGCGCTGTGCGACCGCCGGGCGGGCATCGGAGGCGACGGCGTGCTGCACGTCGTACGGTCCGCGGCGCACCCGGAGGCCCGGGCGATGGCCGGCGAGGCCGAGTGGTTCATGGACTACCGCAACGGCGACGGCTCGATCGCCGAGATGTGCGGCAACGGCACCCGTGTGTTCGCGCGCTACCTCCAGCACGCCGGCCATGTGACCGAAGGCGACCTCGCGATCGCCACGCGCGCGGGCGTGAAGACCGTCCACATCGCGAAGAACGGTGACATCACGATCGGCATGGGCCGCGCCCGCCTCCCCGAAGGGGACGTCACGGTGGCCGTCGGCGAGCGCAGCTGGCCCGCGCGCAACGTCAACATGGGCAACCCGCACGCCGTGGCCTTCGTGGCCGACCTGGCGCACGCCGGCGATCTGCGCACCGCGCCGCCGGTCAGCCCGGCGAGCGCCTACCCGGACGGTGTGAACGTCGAGTTCGTCGTCGACCGGGGCCCCCGCCACGTCGCCATGCGCGTGCACGAACGCGGCTCCGGCGAGACCCGCCTGCTGGTCATCCCGGTCGCCCTGTTCTGCGGGGACACGGTCGCCTCCGAGGCGAGCT
>NZ_JACBWZ010000994.1 GCF_013870595.1 Streptomyces sp. WELS2
CCTGCGCGCTGCTCGTCGTGGTCGCGCTCGCCGCGCCGCTGCTCACCGCCCTGGAGGGGCAGGACCCCACGACCTACCACCCCGCCCTGATCGACTCCGCCCGCGGCGGCGTGCCCATCGGCTCCTTCGGCGGCGCGAGCGCCGACCACTGGCTGGGCGTCGAGCCGCAGACCGGACGCGACATGTTCGCCCGGCTGGTCTACGGCGCGCGGGTCTCCCTGGGCGTGTCGCTGGGCGCCACGCTGGTCCAGGTCCTCCTCGGCGTCGCCATGGGCGTGGCCGCCGGGCTGGGCAACCGCTGGGTCGACCTGGTCCTCAGCCGGATCACCGACATCTTCGTGTCGCTCCCGCTCATGATCATGGCGCTGGCCCTGCTGGCCGTCGTACCCGACGGCTTCCCGCGGCCGGTCCTGGTCGCGCTGATCCTCGCCCTCGTCGCCGGATGGTCCACGGTGGCGAAGATGGTGCGCGCGCAGACGCTGGCCCTGAAGAACCTCGACTACGTCTCCGCCTCCCGGCTCAGCGGCTGGAGCACCGGGCGGACCGCCGTACGCGAACTCCTCCCGGGCCTCGCCGCGCCGGTCATCACCTACGCCGCGCTGCTGGTCCCGTCGAACATCAGCGCCGAGGCGGCCCTGTCCTTCCTCGGCGTCGGCGTGAAACCGCCCACCCCCTCCTGGGGCCAGATGCTCACCAGCGCCGACGTCTGGTACCAGGCGGCCCCGCAGTACCTGCTGCTGCCCGCCCTCGCCCTGTTCGTCACCGTGTTCGCGATGACCGTCCTCGGCGACGGCGTCCGCGTCGCCCTCGACCCGCGCGCCGCCTCCCGGCTGCGCGTCGGCACCGGCCGCAAACGGGAGGCCCGCGCCGCGGCGGCCGTACCGGCCACCGCCCCGCGGACCGGGTCGCAGAAGAAGGAGGAGGGGGCGTGAACGGCTTCCCCGGTTTCGTCCTGCGCCGGCTCGCCGGTGCCGTGGTCACCCTGTTCGTGCTCTCGGTGATCATCTACGTCGTCTTCTACGTCACCCCCGGCAACGTCGCCCAGATCACCTGCGGCCCGCGCTGCTCCCCGGCCCAGGTCCACCAGGTGGCCCAGCAACTCCACCTCGGCGACCCGCTGTACGTGCGCTACTGGCACTTCCTCCAGGGCCTCCTCGTCGGCCAGGACTACTCCACGGGCACCTCCGTGGAGCACTGCGCGGCGCCCTGCCTGGGCCAGTCGTACCAGACCGGCCGGGAGGTCACCGACATCATCTGGGCCAAGCTGCCGGTGAGCTTCTCGCTGGTGTTCGGCGCGATGGTGATCTGGCTGCTGCTCGGCGTCGGCACCGGCGTGCTGTCCGCCTGGCGGCGCGGCCGGCTCTCCGAGCGCGTGCTGACCGCGGTCACCCTCGCGGGCGTCGCCACCCCCGTCTTCGTCATCGGGCTGGTCCTGATGATCGTCGTCTGCGGCGAACTCCAGTGGCTGCCCTTCCCGCAGTACGTGAACTTCACCGACGACCCCGAACAGTGGGCGTGGAACCTGCTGCTGCCTTGGCTGTCCCTCGCCCTCATCGAGGCGGCCGGCTTCGCCCGGCTGACCCGGGCCTCGATGCTGGAGACACTGGCCGAGGACCACATCCGCACCTTCCGCGCCTACGGCGTCGGCGAACGCGCCGTGATCACCCGGCACGCGCTGCGCGGCGCGACGGCCTCCGTCATCGCGCTCAACGCGGTCACCGTCGGCTCGGCCGTCGGTGGCGCCGTCCTCACCGAGACCCTGTTCGGCCTGCCCGGCATCGGCCAGGAACTGGTGCGCGCGGTCAAGGTCGTCGACCTGCCGGTGGTCGTCGGCATGGTCCTGGTGACCGGCTTCTTCGTGGTCCTCGCCAACGCCGTCGCGGACGTCCTCTTCGCGCTGGCCGACCGACGGGTGGTGCTCGCATGAGCCTGGTGGAAGTGACGGACCTGACCGTGGAGTTCGGCGCCCTGCGCGCCGTCGACGGGCTCTCCTTCAGCCTGGCGGAGGGCGCCGCCCTCGCCCTGGTCGGCGAGTCCGGATCCGGCAAGTCCA
>NZ_JACBWZ010000995.1 GCF_013870595.1 Streptomyces sp. WELS2
GCGCGCGGTGCCGACGCCTCGTCGGGCGCGTGGGGAGAGGACACGTGCTGCTCCGTGGTTCTGTCGTGGTCCGCGGTGGTACGTACGTGTGTGCCGGACGGGCCGGCTACGAGGCGGTCTGCCAGCTGTGCGAGGCCAGGAATCCGGCGTTGCGCTCCAGCCGGAACCAGCGCGCGGCGGCCGGACGCGGGGCGGCCGGTTCCGCCGCGGCGCCCGCCCGCTGCGTGAGCGCGGTCAGCACGGCCGTCAGAGCGGCGAGTTCCTCGGCGTCGGGCCGTCCCCGGACGATCCGGAAGAGGGGCTCCGTGGTGCTCATGGACACAAGACCTCCGTTGCCGGTGTCACTGGGGCGGGTTGCCGTGCTTGCGCATCGGCAGGTCGGCGTGCTTGGTGCGCAGCATCGCCAGGCTGCGGATCAGGACCTCGCGGGTGTCGGCCGGGTCGATCACGTCGTCCACCAGGCCGCGCTCGGCGGCGTAGTACGGGTGCATGAGCTCGGCCTTGTACTCCTCGACCCGCTGCCGGCGCACCGCCTCGGGGTCGTCGGCGGCGTTGATGTCCCGGCGGAAGATGACGCCCGCCGCCCCCTCCGCGCCCATCACCGCGATCTCGTTGGTCGGCCAGGCCAGTGCCAGGTCGGCGCCGATGGAGCGGGAGTCCATGACGATGTAGGCGCCGCCGTACGCCTTGCGCAGCACCACGGAGATCCGCGGCACGGTGGCGTTGCAGTACGCGTACAGCAGCTTGGCGCCGTGCCGGATGATGCCGTTGTGCTCCTGGTCCACGCCGGGCAGGAAGCCGGGCACGTCCAGCAGGGTCACGAGGGGGATGTTGAAGGAGTCGCAGGTCTGCACGAAGTTCGCGGCCTTCTCGGACGCGGCGATGTCCAGGACGCCCGCCAGGGACTGCGGCTGGTTGGCGACGATGCCGACCACCTTGCCGTCCAGGCGGGCCAGCGTGCAGATGACGTTGGTGGCCCAGCGTTCGTGGACCTCCAGGTGGGTGCCGTCGTCGACGATCTCCTCGATGACGGCCCGCATGTCGTAGGGCCGGTTGCCGTCGGCCGGCACCAGGTCGTACAGGACCTCGCCGCGCCGGTCCGCCGGGTCGTCGCAGGGCACGGCCGGGGCGCCCTCGCGGTTGTTGGCGGGCAGCATCGACAGCAGGAAGCGGACCTCCTCCAGGCAGGTCTCCTCGTCGTCGTACGCGAAGTGCGCGACGCCCGAGGTCCGGGAGTGGACGTCCGCGCCGCCCAGCCCCTCCTGACCGATCTCCTCGCCGGTCACCGCGCGCACCACGTCGGGGCCGGTGATGAACATCTGCGAGGTGCCGCGCACCATGAACACGAAGTCCGTCAGCGCCGGGCTGTAGGCGGCGCCGCCCGCGCACGGGCCCAGCATGACGCTGATCTGCGGGATGACGCCGGAGGCGCGGGTGTTGCGCTGGAAGATGCCGCCGTAGCCGGCGAGCGCGGTGACGCCTTCCTGGATGCGGGCGCCGGCGCCGTCGTTGAGCGACACCAGCGGCGCGCCCGCCGCGATCGCCATGTCCATCAGCTTGTGGATCTTCTGGGCGTGGGCCTCGCCGAGCGCGCCGCCGAAGATGCGGAAGTCGTGCGCGTAGACGAAGACCGTCCGGCCGTGGACGGTGCCCCAGCCGGTGATCACCCCGTCGGTGTACGGCTTCCTCGTCTCCAGGCCGAAGCCGGTCGCGCGGTGCCGGCGCAACTGCTCGATCTCCTGGAAGGAGTCCTTGTCGAGCAGCAGCTCGATGCGTTCGCGGGCGGTGAGCTTGCCCTTGTCGTGCTGGCGCCGCGTCGCCTCCGGGTCCGGGCCGCCCCGGGCCGACTCCTTGATGTCGAGCAGCTCGTCAAGCTGTTTCCTCATGGGTACCCTCCGGTTCCCTTGCCAACTGGTCGGTGGACGAGCCCGTTCAGGCCGCCCGGCCGGCGGGGTCCTGGGCGGCGAAGGCCTCGAGGACCCCGGTGATCCGCCGGGCGTCGTCCGTTCGGTAGGTCCGGGCGCCGGGCACGATGCGACGGCACAGGCCGC
>NZ_JACBWZ010000996.1 GCF_013870595.1 Streptomyces sp. WELS2
GCGGACCTGCCGGCGCTGTCCCGGGAGACCGGGGTGCGGATCGTCTGCGCCACCGGGCTGCACCAGGCGGTGCACTACGACCCGGAGACGCTCGACGGGCTGAGCGGGGGCCGGCTCGCCGGACTGTTCGTGACGGAGCTGACCGAGGGCATCGGGACCACCGGGGTGCGGGCCGGCCTGATCAAGGTGGCGGGCGGTTTCCACGGGCTCGACGCGCACGCCCGCCGGACCATGACGGCGGCGGCCGAGGCCCACCACGCCACCGGCGCGCCCATCGCCGTGCACCTGGAGCTGGGCACCGGCGCGCTGGACGTACTGGACCTGCTGTGCGGCGAGCTGGGGGTGCCCGGGGAGCGGGTGATCCTCGGGCATCTGAACCGCTTCCCCGACCCGGTGGCGCACCGGGAGGCCGCCGCGGCGGGCTGCTGGCTGGCCTTCGACGGGCCCTCCCGCGCCCACCACGCCACCGACTGGCGGATGCCGGAGGCGGTAAGTGCCCTGGCCGAGGCGGGGTTCGCGGACCGGTTGCTGCTCGGCGGGGACACGGTGACCGCAGGGGCGCGCTCGGTCGACGGCGGGCCCGGGATGCCGTATCTGCTGCGCCGGGTGCGGCGGCGGCTGGCGGTGGTGGTGGGGGACGAGCTGGTGGAGCGGATGCTCGGGGAGCATCCGGGGCGGGCGTTCGGGACCGACTGGAAGTGAGCGGGTCCCGGCGGCGGATAGCGGTCCTCTCGCCCGGCGCCGGTCTGCCGGGAATCCTGCCCGCTTCCGGTACGAGCCGGGGCTGCAACGGCTGCGGGAGGACTTCGGCCTGGAGCCGGTGGAGTACCCCGCCACCCGCACCATGGGCGTCACCCCGCGGGAGCGCGCCGCCGACATCCACGCCGCGTTCGCCGATCCGACGGTCGAGGCGGTGATGGCCGCCATCGGCGGGGACGACCGGATCACCGTCCTGCCCTTCCCGGACCGTGAGCCGATCCGCGCCCGCCCCAAGCCGTTCTTCGGCTTCAGCGACAACACCCATCTGCTCCTGTTCCCGCGCGACCCGGGCATCGTCGGCTACCACGGCGCCTGTGTGATGACCGAGCTGGGCCGCCCGTACGCGCTGCACCCGATGACGGCCGGCTCGGTGCGCGCGGCCCTGTTCACCCAGGGCCCGTACGAACTGCGCCGGCCGAGCGCCACCGCGACACCGACCGGGACCGGGCCGGCCCGGGCGGCTCGTGGAGGGGCGCGCCCGGGGCGGCGACCTGGAGATCCTGTCGTGGCTGCTGATGGCCGGCCGAGAGATCGACCGCGACCCGGCGGCCTACGAGGGCGGCGTGCCGTTCCTGGAGACGTCGGAGGAGTTGCCGAGCGCCACGGAGGTCTTCCGCATCCTGCGCAACATGGGGGAACGCGGCCTGCTGGAGCGCTTCCCCGCGCTGGTGACGGCCCGCGCCAAGGCGTGGTCCTTCGAGCGGCCGAACGACGCGGACGTATATGCCCCGCCGGATCACGGTGACGTACTGACGGTATGACCTGCTGACGGTGTGACGTACTGACGGTCCGGCGCGCCCGGGGTCAGCCCGTTGTCGCGGCCAGGGCCGTCAGCGGGTCGTCCAGGACCGGCTGCCAGGCCAGTTCCGCGGCTCCGACCAGACTGCTGTGGTCCAGGGTGCACGGCAGGATGGGGACGCCGCCGCTCTGGCCCCACAGGCTGCGGTCCGCGACCACCGCGCGCAGCCGGCCGGGGTCGGCCGCCAGCAGGCTGCGGTGCAGGCCGCCGAGGACGATGCGGTCCGGGTTCAGGATGTTGACGAGGCCGGCCAGGCCGAGGCCGAGGCGGTCGACGAGGGCTTCGGCCGCCCTGCGGACGGCCGGGTCGTCGTACCGGGTGCGCAGCAGGTCGTCGGCCTGCCGCAGCAGCGACACCTCGGGGCCGGGTTCGCGGCCGGCCTCCACGAGCAGGGCCAGCGGATCGGCCTCCACGTCCAGGCAGCCGCGGCCGCCGCAGTGGCAGGGGCGGCCCTCCGGGTTGACCGTGAGATGGCCGACCTCCAGCGCGAGA
>NZ_JACBWZ010000997.1 GCF_013870595.1 Streptomyces sp. WELS2
GCCCCGGTGGACGAGGCCGTCGGGCGGCTGGTCGCCCACATCCGGGAGGTCCGGCCCGGCATCGTCGTCACCCATGACGCCTACGGGCAGCTGACCGGCCACCCCGACCATCGGCACACCCACCGGATGACCCTGCTCGCGGTGACCGCCGCCGGGCTCGGGCGGCTCTACCCCGAGGCGGGCGAGCCCTGGCGGCCCGGCGCCCTGTATCTGGCGACCCACCCCCACTCGGCCGTGGCCGAGCTGGGTGAACTCCTGGACGGCGTGGGCAAGTCCGTGCTGAGCGTGCCCGATCCGCACGTCACCGACACCGTGGACGTACGGCCGTGGCAGGGGCGGAAGTGGGCGGCGATGCAGGCCCATCGCAGCGAGGTGGCGCGGGAGCGCTCGCTGCCCGCGCTCCTCGCCCGCCTCCCGGAGGAGACCCGCGACCGCCTCCTGGGCACCGAGTACTACACTCGCGTCGGCCTCACCGAGGGCGCCTTCCTGGTGTGACGGCCCGGCCGCCGGCGCCTCAGCCGCCGACGAGGGCGGTGAAGCGGGCGGCGTCGATGTTGCCGCCGGAGGCGATGACGCCGATCCGCCGCGGGAGGCGGTCGACGCGCCCGGCCAGCAGCGCGGCCAGCGCGGTGGCGCCGCTCGGTTCCAGAACGATCTTCAGGCGTTCGAACGCGAACCGCATCGCGGTGACGATCTCGGCGTCGCCGACCAGCGCGACGGCCTCGACCAGCCGCTGGTTGACGGGGAAGGTGAGTTCGCCCGGAGTGGACAGCGCCTGCCCGTCGGCGATGGTGCGGGGCACCGGGACGGTGACGCGCGCGCCGGCCGCCAGGGAACGCCTGGTGTCGTCACCCGCCTCCGGCTCGACCCCGACGATCCGGATCCCGGGGTGCAGCGCGGTGGCGGCGGTGGCACATCCGGCGATCAGGCCACCGCCCCCCACGGGCACCACCAGGGCGTCCAACGGGCCGGTCTCCTCGAGCAGTTCCAGGGCCGCGGTGCCCTGGCCGGCCATGACGTGCGGATGGTCGTAGGGCGGGATCAGGGCCAGACCGCGGTCCTCGGCCAGGGCGTGGCCGAGCGCGGTGCGGTCCTCGGTGTAGCGGTCGTAGGTGACGACCTCCGCCCCGTACCCGAGGGTCGCCTCCCGCTTGGAACGGGGGGCGTCCTCGGGCATCAGGATGACCGCGTGGGTGCCCAGCTCACGGGCGGCGAGCGCGGTGGCCTGGGCGTGGTTGCCGGAGGAGTAGGCCGCGACGCCCTTCGCCAGCTGCTCCGGGGGGAGCTGGGCGACGGCGTTGTAGGCGCCTCGGAACTTGAAGGCGCCGATCCGCTGGAAGTTCTCGGCCTTGATGAACACCTCCGCTCCGACCAGGGAGTTCAGGGTGCGGGAGGTGAGGACGGGGGTGCGGTGGGCGACGCCCTCGAGGCGGGCGGCGGCCTCGCGGACGTCGGTGAGCGTGAGGGGCGGTGCGGCGGCCATGGACTGGCTCCTCCGGGCGACGGGACGGGGGACGGGGAGGACGACGGGGAGGCGGAGCGGGGCGGTCACCAGCCGGAGACGCGGTGCCAGTACGCCTCGATCGCGGGGGCCTGCGACGTGCCGCGGCCGCTGTCGACGACGTGGTAGCCGTGGTGCTGGGCGGCCGTGGCGCAGGCGTGGTTGGGCAGGACGCGCAGCCGTGTCCCGATGGGCAGTTCGGGCAGGGCCGCGCCGTCCCGGGCCGTGAGGGTGCCGTGCTCCTGGCCGGCGGCGGTCATGACCAGGCCCGGGATCAGGGTGCCGGACAGGTCGGTGACCAGGCCGTAGCCCTGGTCCTGCGGCTGGCCGGCGGTGCCGCGGTCGCGGGACATGGCCATCCAGCCGCCATCGGTGACGATCCACCCGTACTCCGGGCGGTGCCCGATCACGGTGACCACCACCGACAGGGCGATGTCGTCCGGCGTGCAGACGCCGAGGCCGGCCATCACCAGGTCGAAGAAGACGTAGTTCCCGGCGCGCAGTTCGGTGACCCCGGTGAGGTCGTCGGCGGCGTGCGCGGTGGGCGTG
>NZ_JACBWZ010000998.1 GCF_013870595.1 Streptomyces sp. WELS2
CGGGGGAGGTCTTTCCGCGGCGCAAGCCGACACCGCCGGCCGCACCGCAGCAGTTGGCCGCGGTCTGACCCGGCCGGGCGCCTCGAAGGCTCGGGACACGCGGGGCGGGGTTCGCGCACCCCGCCCCTTTCGCCCGTTCCCCCGTGGCTACTCTGGAGACATGGACTACGTCTCCGCGCTCGTGCCCCCGGTCGTCATGGCCGTGTTCTTCATCGGTGTGGTCAGGGTGATCGTGAAGACCCAGGGCGGTGCCGCAAAGGCCAAGGAGGACGCGGCCGTCGACGCCGCGCTCGCCCGCGCCGAGGGCGCGTCCGAGAGCCCCGCCGCCGGCGCCTGAGCCCCCCGGCCGGACGGGGCCCGTGTGCCCCTCGGCCGTTCCGGCGTGCCCGCCGTCACCGGACCCGCTCTTTCCGGCACCCCGCGTCCTTTTTGCTCGGGTTTGCGACGATGGCGCACGTCCCGCACGTCATTGGGCGGATCTCCCACTATTGTTCTGAGCTGTGCCTCGCCCATTGGGAGAACTCGAAGACGCGGTCATGACGCGGGTGTGGAAGTGGAACCGCCCGGTGACCGTTCGAGAAGTCCTGGAAGACCTCCAGCAGGAACGGTCGATCGCGTACACCACCGTGATGACCGTTTTGGACAATCTCCATCAGAAGGGCTGGGTGCGCCGTGAGGCGGAAGGCCGGGCCTATCGATATGAGGCCGTGTCGACACGCGCCGCGTACGCCGCGGCCCTGATGAACGACGCGTGGTCCCAGAGTGACAACCCGGCCGCCGCTCTCGTCGCCTTCTTCGGCATGATGAGCGAGGAACAGCGTCAGGCCCTCAGGGACGCCGTACGCATCGTCCAGGGCCCGGAAGAAACCCGGGAAGCACCCGAAGCCGGGCAACCGGAAGCCGCCGAAGCCCGGCAAGAGGAGAACCCCGGCTCGGCGGAGGACGCCGACGGGCGATAGCGTCCGCTCATGTCAGCAGAGCGTCCTGAAGTCTCCGCAAAAGCCATCACCGTCCGGCGGGCCCGGACCAGCGATGTCCCGGCCGTGCGCCGCCTCCTCGACGCCTACGTCCGCGACCGCATCCTGCTCGACAAAGCGACCGTCACGCTTTACGAGGACATCCAGGAGTTCTGGGTCGCCGAACGCGATGACAACGCCGAGGTGGTCGGCTGCGGTGCGCTGCACGTCATGTGGGAGGACCTGGCGGAAGTGCGGACTCTGGCGGTGAAGCCCGGCCTCAAGGGCGCCGGCGTGGGCCATCAGTTGCTGGAGAAGTTGCTGGAGACCGCACGCTGGCTCGGTGTTCGCCGGGTTTTCTGCCTGACCTTCGAAGTGGACTTCTTCGCGAAGCACGGCTTCGTGGAGATCGGCGAGACGCCGGTCGACACCGATGTCTACGCGGAGCTGTTGCGTTCCTATGACGAGGGCGTCGCCGAGTTCCTCGGTCTCGAACGAGTGAAGCCGAACACCTTGGGCAACAGCCGGATGCTTCTGCATCTGTGATCGCCAATGCCCTGGTGCCCTATGTCCGAAACGCGCATGTTTCCGGACGGGGCCGGGGTACCGAGTCGCCGCCGAGGGTTTGTGTTTTTCCGGCAAAAGCGGTTTGCTTTCCGACGTACTGCAGTACTGCATATAACAGGGGCGGCGAAACGGCGGACGCCGCTCACCCCCTGCCCTCAACGTTATCGATGAAAGGAAATACGGTGGCACAGAAGGTTCAGGTCCTTCTTGTCGACGACCTCGACGGCGGCGAGGCGGACGAGACCGTGACGTTCGCGCTGGACGGCAAGACGTACGAGATCGATCTCACGACCGCCAACGCGGACAAGCTGCGCGGTCTTCTGGAGCCCTATGTGAAGGGCGGACGCCGTACCGGTGGCCGTGCTTCCGGCGGGCGTGGAAAGGCGCGTGCCGCTTCCGGCGGCAGCCAGGACACCGCGGCCATCCGCGCCTGGGCGAAGGAGAACGGTTACGAGGTCAACGACCGGGGCCGTGTTCCCGCGTCGATCCGTGAGGCCTACGAGAAGGCCAACGGCTGATCCCGCCGG
>NZ_JACBWZ010000999.1 GCF_013870595.1 Streptomyces sp. WELS2
GTGCTGCTGGCGGAGGCGAACCAGTGGCCCGAGGACGTGGTCGACTACTTCGGCGACTACTCGGCCGGCGGCGACGAGTGCCACATGGCCTTCCACTTCCCCGTGATGCCCCGCATCTTCATGGCCGTACGCCGCGAATCCCGTTACCCCGTCTCCGAGATCCTCGCCAAGACCCCCGCCATCCCCTCCGGCTGCCAGTGGGGCATCTTCCTGCGCAACCACGACGAACTCACCCTGGAGATGGTCACCGACGAGGAACGCGACTACATGTGGGCCGAGTACGCCAAGGACCCCCGCATGCGCGCCAACATCGGCATCCGCCGCCGCCTCGCCCCCCTCCTCGACAACGACCGCAACCAGATCGAACTGTTCACCGCCCTGCTGCTGTCCCTGCCCGGCTCACCGATCCTCTACTACGGCGACGAGATCGGCATGGGCGACAACATCTGGCTCGGCGACCGCGACGCCGTCCGCACCCCCATGCAGTGGACCCCCGACCGCAACGCCGGCTTCTCGTCCTGCGACCCCGGGCGCCTGTTCCTGCCCACGATCATGGACCCCGTCTACGGCTACCAGGTCACCAACGTCGAAGCGTCCATGTCCTCGCCCTCGTCGCTGCTGCACTGGACCCGCCGGATGATCGAGATCCGCAAACAGAACCCCGCCTTCGGACTCGGCTCCTACACCGAACTGCCGTCGTCCAACCCGGCGGTGCTCGCCTTCCTGCGGGAGTACGAGGACGACCTCGTGCTGTGCGTGCACAACTTCTCCCGCTTCGCCCAGCCCACGGAGCTGGACCTCAGCCGGTTCGGCGGACGGCATCCCGTCGAGCTGTTCGGCGGGGTGCGCTTCCCCGCCATCGGCGAACTGCCGTACCTGCTCACCCTCGCGGGACACGGCTTCTACTGGTTCCGGCTGCGCCGCGAGGCCGCGTAACCCGGCGCCCGGTGGGGCGGTTTCCACCGTCCCACCCGGGGCACCCCTCAGTAACACCCCGACTACTCCCCGGGGAAAGGACGTGACGCCATGGCGGAAACGGTCACCCCCTTAGGCACCACAGGTTCACTCCTCGCCTCGCTCGACCCCCTGCTGCGCACCTGGCTGCCCCGGCAGCGCTGGTTCGCGGGCAAGGGGCGCCCGGTCACCGCCTTCACCCCGGTGACCGTCACCGAACTGCTGCCGCCCGGCGGCCGGCTGGGCCTGTACCACCTGCTGCTGCGGGTCCACCAGCCGTCCGCGCCGGGCGGCGAACCGCATGCCGGCGACTGCTACCAGCTCCTCGTCGGCGTGCGCCGGGCGCTGCCGCCCCGGCTGGCGCCCGCGCTGATCGGACACGTCACCAAGGGTCCGCTCGCCGGCTGCACGGTGTACGACGCGCTGTACGACCCCCGGCCCGCCGAGCTGCTGCTGGAGGCCCTGCGCCGCCGGACCCGGGTCGGCGTGCTGTGCTTCGATCGGGACACGCGCCAGGAGATCCGGCCCGGTCTCGTGGCCCGGCTGATGACCGCCGAGCAGTCCAACTCGTCCGTCGTCTACGGAGATACGTTTATTCTCAAGGTGCTGCGCCGAGTGGTGCCCGGCGTCAACCCCGACCTCGAGCTGCCGCTCGCCCTGGCCCGCGAGGGCTGCCCCCGGGTGCCCGCGCCGACGGGCTGGCTGCGCGCCGAGCCGGGCGGGGAGCCGTATGTGCTCGCCGTGCTCCAGCCCTATGTCAGCGGGGCGAGCGACGGCTGGGAGCTGGCGCTGCGCGAGCTGGCCAAGGGCGAGGACTTCGCGGCGGAGGCGCACGCCCTGGGCCGGGCCACCGCCGAGGTGCACACCGCGCTCGCCCGTGCCCTGCCCACCGTCACCCTCGGCCGCCCTCAACTGGAGTCGCTGGTCGACGGCATGACCGAGCGGCTGGCGGCGGCCGTGCGGGCGGTGCCGGCCCTGACGCCGTACGAACCCGGGCTGCGCTCGGCCTACACCGCGCTGGCCGACCTGGCCGCCGAGGGCCGCACCTGGACCGCCCAGCGGGTGCACGGCGATCTGCACCTGGGGCAGTGCCTGC